>JALYUO010000529.1 GCA_030853735.1 Chloroflexota bacterium | reverse complement strand
GGGTTCGGTTGGCCCCCAGTGAGTGGCGGCAGCCCTGGCGCGTTGAGCGGGTGCGTCTGAATATAGGCCATGAGGGCGGGTGGAGCAGTCCACGTCTCGAACTTATCCACGGTAGTCACCGGCTGCTGGAATCCGCCATTGGGGATCGTCCGCAAGAACAAGACCAAGCGCCACACATCGTCTACGGACAGCCTGGTGCCGAAGTCCTCCATCGCCGAGCCACGTCCCCCCGTCAGGATGCGGTGATAACGCTCGCCATCAGAGTCGGTGGGGCTGGTGAACATATCTTTATGACTGAAGTTATCCGGCTTCGGGTTGAGGAATTGCGCTGCCGGCCCGTCCCCCAACCCCGTCATGCCGTGGCACGAGATACACCGCGTCGCAAAGACGGCGCGGCCGCGGTTGAGGTTTTGCGCGGTAGGCTGCAAGGGATCCCTGGTCACCCAATAGCTACGCTCGAATGTGTTGAGATCGTATATATCGCCCCACGACAACCCGCTTGGCGCTGTGTCGCTAGATTTCCCCTTCTCCACATACTCGCCCTTGGCGCGACTCTCCTGCACCAGATCGGGGAACATCTGCTCAGGAGTAGCGTCTCCGCCGCTTACGCTCGCCAGGTGTTGCGCCACCGTCGTGGCCGCATAGCGCAGCACCGCGTCTTTACCGCCCGAAGCCTGGTTGAAGGCGATAGTCTCGGTCAGTTCCTGCGGCGTGAAGAAATTGAAGCGCGGCATAATCGAGAGCGGCGTGGTAGATCGGGGGTTCCAGTAGTGGGCAACGTGCCACATATCGGGGTGCGTGCCGCCCTCCTGCGACAGGTCGGGGCCGGTACGCTCGCTGCCCATGAGGTTGGGACTCTGATCGATACCAAAATAGTCGCCCGGCTCCGAGACGCGGGGGTAGAGGTAGTATGGCGCGTTGATGAAGTCCTGCGGCCGGGTAAAGCCGCTGTGACAGTAAGCGCAGCCGTTTGCTATGTAGTTGGCCCGCCCCCGCATCTGCTGGTTCGACAGCGGCAGCCAGTTGTCTGAGGCCGGCGGGTTATACGTGGCTACCGGCAGCACTACCACCATGAGCACGACCGTGAAAAAGGCCAGCATACCCCCAATGGCTACCATGTGCGGCGTCATCAAAATGTAGCGCTGGGGAGCCTGGGTAGCATAGCCTTGTGGGGTGGGCGGGTGGGCGGGTATGCGTCTTAGCTCCTCCTGCTCTGCGTGGCTGCCCCCGGCACCACTTGTGTCGCTGTCTTCGCTACCGCCATTGACGGCCCGGCGATCTGCCGCCGGCGCGCCGTCGCTGCTGTGATCGAGATTAGCGTTGGTATCGGCCATAGCATTACGCCTCCGCCTTCATGGGCCCACCCGCCTGGATGAACGGCTGCATCTCTTCCCGTGTCCTGGTGCTCGTGTCACCCCTAACTGTGCGGAAGATGTTGTACATCTGGACAATGCCGGAGGCTACAATCAGGGTACCCGCCACGCCACGCGCTATGTAGTAAGGGCGTAGTTCCGGCAGCACGTTCACTTCAGGAATGCCGAGCGCCCAGTTTTGGCCTTGCAGGAAACTGGCGAAGGTAAGCGAGAAGAAAAAGAGGATGAAGCCGAGAAACACCAGCCAGTACTGCCACTCCACCAGCCGGCGGCTCCACACCGGACGCTTGTAGAGTTGCGGAATAATATAGTCTATCAGGCCCATACCGAAGATCGTGAACGAGCCGAGCAGGGCGAGATGGGAGTGGGCGACGATAAAGTTGGTGAAGTGGATCAGTTTGTTGAAAGAGGGCACGGCCATCAGGCTGCCCTGGATATTCACCAGGAAGTAGAAGATGAAGCCGGTGAGCGCGAACCGTAGGGGCATGTTCGTGAAGAACTTATCCCAGTTGCCGCGCATCGTCAGCCAGATATTGACCACAAAGGCGAAGACGGGCACCAGCAGCAGCATACTGTTGACCTCGGCGAAGGTTTTGAGCCACGCCGGAATCGGGGCTTGCAAGAGGTGGTGGTGGCCCACTCCCGTATAGAAAAAGGCGATGCCCCAGAAGGAGACGAGCGAAAGCGTGTGGCTGTACAGCGGCGTGTTGGTGATGCGCGGCACCAGATAGTAGGTAAGGCCTATCAGCAGCGGAGTGAGCCACATGCCAAAGAGGTTGTGGTTGGCCCACCAGTTGAGCATGGCATCGTCAAGGGGGTTGGGCAGCGCACCGGAGAGATCCCCTCCCGGCACGCCATTGCCCAGGAGATTGCCCGGCCGCCACATCACGTTGCCGATTATATAGTCGGCGGCTAACCATAGCGGACTGGCGATAAACCACCAGGTCGCCACATAGAGAGGCCGCACCCGCCGGTTGAGTACGGTCATAATGATGTTGAAGATGTTCAGCATCCACAGGGCGACGAGCAGCACGTCTATCGGCCAGATGAACTCTTCATATTCGCGCCCCTGCGTGTAACCGAGAGCCAGCGAAATCGTCCCCAACGCGAACATTCCGTTCCAGGCCCACGCGGTCCAGTAGCCCAGCTTCTCACTCCACATCCTCGGCAGGCCGAGGAGACGGGGAAGAGCGTAAAAAATGCCGCCGAAATACATGCTGGAGAGCCAGGCGAAAATCACGCCGTTGACGTGGATAGGGCGGATGCGGCTGAAGAGGAGCCAGGGGATGCCCCCGAAGAGGTTGGGAGTGACCAGCTCCGTCGCCATGACAAGGCCGACCAAGTCCACGAAGGTCAGCCAGAAGATAGCCGAGAAAAGCCAGATGCGGGATGCGCGATCTTCATAGTTCCACACATCCTCACCGACATCAGCGATACTACGCCTGAAGAGGGGGGACTCTGTGTCTCCCTGCACGCGAGTTGGTGAAGTCGCCCGTGCCGGCGCCGCGACGCTCTGTGCCATGTGCTGATCCTCCTGGCAATCGCTGCAATTCTTCTGTCTACAACAAATATTAAGGCAGAGTATAGCACAGGCATCTGGCGGTGTCAATAGCAAATGGCGGGCATTTTAGGGCCAAGGCATTTAAATTCGTTGGCTCATGTGGGCTTAGGGCTGATAAAGAAATAAATTAGTGCAATCAAGGCGGCTAGGGTTTGAGTTGCACGCAGGCATGGGTCCAAAATGCACGAAGTTATTTCTTTATCAGCCCTAAGGTGTGAATCCGCCTTGCCATTGGCCTTGAATTTGCTCCTTGGTGTACCGTGTCGCGTATAATGATCTCAGGAATTCGGCTCTCTCGCAGGTTGTGTGCTAAAGAATTTCCACCGGATTTTCTGCGGACATAATTAGCATCCGACAGGCAGGAATTTTAGCCGAATGTTGTGCTAAAACCGCCAGAAAACTCGTAACTTCTACCATTAGCACATAACCTGCGGAAAAGCCAGGAATTCGGACCAGGAGCTAAGATGGCTGCCGGCGTGCTAGAATGGTATGACGCAAGGGAGATTCGACTGATGACCACATCACGCCGCAGCTACTCCGCCGAGTACAAATGAGCGAAACCACAGCTATTGTGATCTTCCTTGCGAGCCTGGGCCTCAGCGTTATATCAAGTCTGGTGCTGGTCGGCAATATTGACAAGATCGGGGCAGGCCTCGGGCTATCTGAGGGTCTACTCGGCATTATTACTGCTTTGGGAGCGGATACTCCTGAAATCGCCGCTGCCGTAACGGCGTTGCTATCAGGCAAGCACGACATTGGCCTGGGTGTGGTATTCGGTTCCAATATCTACAATATCGCCGCCCTGCTCGGGTTGAGCGCGCTGGTGGCAGGAAGTGTACGCATCAGTCGCGGTCCTTTGCTCTTTAATGGCGTGGTTGGATTGCTGGTCACTTTGTTAGCTGTTAGCCTCGTGCTCGGCTGGCTCGGCCCCGCGCCGGTTACGCTGCTGCTTGGCGTGGTGCTGGTACCCTATGTCGCCCTTTACGCCGTAACACCCCAGCTGATCCGCCGGCTCCCCGGCGCTCACCTCATACAGGGGCTGGTGAGCGAACCGGGAACAGCAGGTCAAGAGGGTGACAACCATTCGTCTGAGGGATCTGCTGATCACGAGGGAACAGCGGTGGCTTCCAACGAGGGCGACGGTACGCCGGCGCGTAAAGCATCGCTTATGGACGGCCTATCGGCGGTGCCTGTGCTCGTTTCGATCGTAGTTGCAAGCATAGGGATGGTCAATTCCGCCGTTGTACTGGGCGGCAAGTGGGGTGTACCCGACCACATACTGGGCATACTTGTGCTTGCCACCCTCACGGGGATACCAAATGTGCTGGCTGGGGTGCGGCTCGCGCTGCGCGGGCGCGGCAGCGCCGTGGTCAGCGAAACTCTGAACAGCAACTCGCTCAATGTGCTCTCGGGAGTGGCCCTTCCGGCGCTGGTGATGGGACTAGGCGCACCTTCGGGACAGACCGTGTTTGCCGCTTGGTGGCTCCTCGGCATGACCATCGTAGCGGTCGCACTTGCGGCCTTTCGCGGCGGCGTGAGTAGGGTGGAAGGAGCTATTCTCATTGCACTTTATCTGGTATTCGTGGGGCTTGTGATTTTCTAACCTACGTCGTTCCCTCTTTTTCTGCGGGGCTTGCGTTATTTCGAGATCAAATGCCTTGCTGTTGGCGAGGTTACCTTCTAAGCAGCAAAAATGCTTGCTTAGCTCGACTTTGTACAATGGAACGGAGGAAAAGCCGTGCAGGGACATCGCCGCCTTTATGGTATGATGGAGTTGCAACACACCCATCTTCCTTGGCGGTTCCCGATGTCCCTGCCCGCCCCCCTTATACCCGTTCTGGAGTCGTTTCGCTCCTTGTTTACCTCGCGCACCTGGCCCAAAGCGCTCCTGCTCGTGCAAGGCACCCGCTTGGTGCGCGGCCGGCGCACCGTCGCCGCCGCCCTGCGCGTCATGGGCCACGCTGCCGATCCCGCCTTTACCTGCTACCATCAGGTGCTCAATCGCGCCGCCGGGTCGCCCCTCGCCGTCAGCCACGTCCTACTCCTGCGGCTCGTTACCACCTTCCTGCCCCGCGACGCGCCCATTCAGATCGTCTGCGATGAGCATCTCGAACGCCGCTGGGGTCCCCGGATTCTCAAGCGCGGCCACTACCGCGATGCCGTGCGCTCCAGTAAAACCCGGCGCGTCAGCAGTTCCGGCTTATGCTGGCTCTGTTGCATAGTGTTGGTGCCCCTGCCCTGGACCGCGAGCGTCTGGGCGCTGCCCTGCTTGACCATTTTGCTGACCCCCCCGGCCGTGGATCGCGCGGCGGCCCGGCGGCATAAAACGCTCACACGCTGGACCCAACAAGTTGTCGGGCGGCTGCGCCACTGGCTGCCGGATCGCGCCCTGGTCCTGCTGGGCGCTGGACATTATAGTAGTCTGGACTTGGGCAACACCTGTACGGCGCACCGCGTGCAACTCGTTGCGCCGCTGCGCCTGGCGGCCGCCCTCTTTGCGCCGGCCCCGCCCCGATCACCGGGCCAGCGTGGTGCGCCGCGCGTCAAAGGGGCCGCGCTGCCTAAGCTGGACACGCTGTTGGCCGACCCCCACACGCCCTGGACCCGCGGGGTGGTGCCCTGGGACGCGCCAGGGGAGCAGGAGCGGGCATGGGTCAGCGGGCAAGCCCTGTGGTAGCACGGCGGCAAGACCCCGTTGGCGCTCCGTTGGGTGTTGACGCGCGACCCTCGCGGCCGGCAGCCGGCGCCTGCGTACTTCCAGACGGAGTTGCCGGGCACAGTCGTGCCGCAATTGCCG
>JALYUO010000524.1 GCA_030853735.1 Chloroflexota bacterium | reverse complement strand
ATCTGGGCCTTGCCGTCGCAGCTCTATGCGGCCATAGATACGCTGGCCGGCGGTGTATACCTGTGGGGAGCGTGGCTGCTGGGCGGCGCGTTGGGCCGCGATAGGCGCGAACGCTGGCTGATCATCGCCGCGTTATGCGCGCTGGGCAATATCCTGCTGTTTTTCGGCTATGTGGAGAGCTATTCGCTGGTGGCGGTGGGCGGGCTGTTGGTGTTATGGGCCTGCTGGCAATATACGCAGGGGCGGGTGGGCTTCGGCACGGTGGGCGCGCTGGCGACGCTTACGCCGATGTTCCACGGCTCGGCGGTCTGGTGGGGACCGATGGCGTTGGCGGCCTGGCTGGTGCGGACCGTGCGCCACCCCGCGGTAGAGCGGCGGCGACTGGCGCTGGCGGAGGGTTGGGAAGGGGTGTCGGTGGGGTTGGCGGCGCTGGGGCTGCTGGCCTTTGTGATGCTGGCCGACGGCTATGACCTGGACCGGCTGCACGCGGGGTTGGCCTCGCTGGGCGGCGGTGACGGGTTGACGATGATGCATCCGTTCACGGCGCAGCAGGGCGCGGAGCATTATGCGCTGTTTTCCTGGGCCAACTTGGGGGCGGTGGTGCAAGAGCAGTTGCTAACTGCGCCGCTGGCCTTGTTGACGCTGGGGTTGACGCTGGCGCTGGCTTGGCCCGGCGTGCGACGGCTGGCGCGGGCGGTGCCGGCCTATGGGGTGCTGGCGGTGGGCGCGGCGGGGATGCTGTTCTATAGTATCACCTGGAACCCGGACATTGGGCCGCGCAACGACTGGGATCTCTTATCGCAGCCGGCTCCGGCGCTGACGCTGTTGGCGGTCTATGGCCTGCTACACCTGCCGGCGGGGCGGGCGCGGCGATTGGCGCTGACGGCATACCTGAGTGTGTCGGCGGTTCACGCAGCGGCCTGGGTGGCCTTGCACGCGCTCGGTATCCGGCCATGACGGGGCGCAGACTGCCTAGGCACGGGGCGGTGCTGCTCGGCTATGCCGTTCTCAGCCTGATCGTCACCTACCCGTTGCTGCTGCATTTCGGCAGCGCCACGCTCGGCCCGCAGTATGCCGACCGGATGCAGAATGAGTGGAACTTGTGGTGGGTGCAGCAGGCGCTGGGCCAGGGACGCAGCCCGTTCCATACCGATCTGCTCTTCTATCCGCAAGGGGTGGATCTCTATTTCCACACGCTCAATCTGCCGTTGGTGCTGCTGGCGCTGCCGTTCGCCGCGCTGTTTGGCCTGACGGCGGGCTACAATAGCAGCGTGATCCTGGCCTTGACGCTGGCGGGCTATGCCGGCTGGCGGTTAGCGACGTATGTCACCGGGCAGCCGTTGGCGGCGTTCTTTGGTGGGGTGATCATCGGCTTTAATCCGTTGAGTCTGGCGCTGCTGCAAGGGCAGGTGAATGCCCTCAGCCTCGCACCATGCGTATTGTGCCTGGAGTTCTATTTGCGGGCCTGGGTAACCGGGCGGCGACGCGACGCGCTGTTGACCGGGCTGTTTTTCGCGCTGGCCGTGCTGACGGTCGGCTATTATGAGGGCTACCTGCTGCTGTTTTTCGCGCTGGACGGGCTGTGGCGGCTGTGGGGCTTGCGGCAGAGTGGCGACGACCTCACGCCTGACTCCTCCCCCGGCCCCTCCCCTAAAGCGGGAGGGGAGTTGTTCGCCGACCTCACTCCCCAGCCCCTCTCTCCTGAAGGGCGAGAGGGAGTTACTGACCTCACCCCCCTATCAGCCTCTCCTGAAGGGCGCGCGGGCAAAGCATTATCCGCCGATCTCCCCTCCCCCTTTAGGGGAGGGGTTGGGGGTGGGGTCGGGCGCATGGGTGTGCTGCTGCGGCGGGCAGGGTGGTTGTTGGGCTGGGGCGGGGGGACGGCGGCGCTGATCGCGGGGCCGTATGCGGCGGCGGCGTGGTTGTCGCTGGGCCAGGGGCAGATTATTCCCTATTCGAGCGCGGATGCGGGGCAAACCGTGGCGAACTCGGCGGATCTGCTCAGTTTCCTGCTGCCCAACCGGCTGGGCTGGTTGTGGGGCAGCCATGCACCGTGGTGGCAAGGGGTGACGCGCAGCATCTACGATTTCACTTGGCTAGGACCGGTGACGCTGGGCTTGGCGGCGGTGGGCGTGGTTGTGGGCGGTGGGCGAT
>JALYUO010000484.1 GCA_030853735.1 Chloroflexota bacterium | reverse complement strand
GCATTCCGCATTCCGCATTCCGCAATAGACCTCGACGCACTCCAGGCCATCCTCTACACGTCCGGCACCACCGGGCAGCCCAAAGGGGCCATGCTCACCTACGGCAATGCGTGGTGGAGCGCGGTCGGCTCGGCGCTCAATTTGGGCACCCACCGCGACGACCGTTGGCTGGTCTGCTTGCCGCTGTTCCATGTCGGCGGGCTGTCCATCTTGTGGCGCAGTGTGATCTACGGCGTGCCCGCGATCATTCATGACGGCTTTGACGCAGTGGCGGTGAATGCGGCGATTGACGCGGAGGGCGTGACAGTGGTTTCGCTGGTCAGCGTGATGCTGGCGCGGATGCTGGATGCACGCGGTGGGCGGCCCTACCCGGCCACGTTGCGCGCCGTGTTAGTGGGTGGCGGCCCCGTGCCACAGCCGTTGCTGGAACGCTGTGCCGCGCTCGGCGTGCCGGTGGTGCAGACTTATGGGCTGACTGAAACCGCCTCGCAAGCGGCCACGCTGGCTCCCGCCGACGCGCTCCGCAAGCTGGGATCGGCGGGCAAGCCGTTGCTACCCACCCAGATCCGCATCGCCGGCCCAGACGGCGACGCAGCGGCGGGCATCGTGGGCGAAATCTTAGTGCAGGGGCCGACGGTCACGCCCGGCTACTGGGGCCGCCCTGACGCGACGGATCGCGCCTTACGCGACGGCTGGCTGCACACCGGCGACCTGGGCTACCGCGATAGCGAGGGCTATCTCTATGTCGTGGACCGCCGCGACGACCTGATCATCTCCGGCGGCGAGAACGTCTATCCCGCCGAAGTGGAGGCGGTGCTGGGCGCACATCCCGCCGTGCGCGAAGCCGGGGTGGTCGGCGCGCCCGATACGCGCTGGGGCCAAGTCGCGCACGCTGCCGTGGTGCTGCGCTCCGGCCAAGCGGCTACCGCCGACGAGTTGCGCGCCTGGTGCCGCAGCCAATTAGCGGGCTACAAAGTGCCTGCCGTCATCCTCTTTATGGACGAGCTACCGCGCAACGCCGCCGGCAAATTGCTGCGCCGCGCCTTGCGCCCCCTATCCGAACCGGATTTGCCGAAGGAGGCATCCCGATGATCCTGGTACTGCAAGCGTCAGCCACGGCGCGTGAAACTGCGGCGATTTGTGACCGCATTCGCACCCTGGGCTTTGCGCCCGAAGTCGGCAGCGCCGCCGAGCGCGTGGTGGTCAGCTTTGTCGGCGACGGCCCGGCGGTGGAGCCGGACCTGTTCAGTGCCATGCCCGGCGTAGACAAAATCCTGCCCTTGCGCCCGGCCTACCAACTGGCAAGCCGCGCCGCGCACCCTGCCGACACGGTGATCCGCGTGGGCGACGCGACGATTGGCGGCGGCAACCTGGCCTTCATGGCCGGGCCATGTTCGGTGGAGAACCGCGCCCAAACGCTGGAAGTGGCCGATGCGCTGGCCGGCCTGGGGGTCAAGATCCTGCGTGGCGGCGCGTTCAAGCCGCGCACTAGCCCCTACAGCTTCCAGGGTTTGCACGAGACCGGATTGGAGATCCTAGCCGAAGTGCGCGAACGGACGGGCATGGCGATCATCACCGAGGTGCTGGCCGTGGCTGATGTGCCGCTGGTGGCTGCGTATGCCGACATCTTGCAGATCGGCACGCGCAATATGCAAAACTATCCCCTGCTGGCAGCGGTGGGCGCGCAGGCCAAGCCGGTGCTGCTCAAACGCGGCATGAGCGCGACGGTCGAGGAATGGCTGCTGGCCGCCGAATACATCCTCAGCCAGGGCAATCCGCACGTCATGCTCTGCGAACGCGGCATCCGCAGCTTCGATAAGGCCACACGCGGCGTGTTCGATGTGAGCGCCATCCCACTGCTGAAAAAGCTGACCCACCTGCCGGTCATCGGCGACCCCAGCCACGCCACCGGCCACTGGGATCTGGTCGCGCCGGTCGCCAAAGCCGCCGTCGCCGCCGGAGCCGACGGCCTGCTCATCGAAGTCCACGCCCACCCCGACCAGGCGCTCTCCGACGGCGCGCAATCTCTACGCCCCGCCCGCGTCGCCGCTCTGCTCACCGACCTGCGCCGCCTCACCGCCGCCCTTGACCGCAGCATGGACCTACGCGACGTGGGTCTGCGGAATGCCGAACGGGGCGTGCGGGCCGCGTGAAACAGGCAACGTGAAACAGGAAGGAGATGGGTAGATGCAGTCACTACAATTAGCCTGGGGCATCCTTTGGCGCATGGCTGGTTGGGGGCTGCTGCTCGGAGCCGTACTGGGTATGGTGAATGGATTGATTAGCGCGTTCGTATTTGACGTGGTCGCTATGCTTGGCTACCTAGATGGATATGCAGGAGGGTACGGACAAATGTTGGGTTCGGTACTTATTACGTTCGGTTCCGCCGGTCTCCTGCTGGGCGCGTTCCTCGGTTTGCCAGGAGGGGTAGTTGCGGGGATCGTCATGGCGGCAGTTTGCCGCGTCGTGGGCGCTCACCGGCTGTTCAACAGCTACCGCTACCGCAGTTTACTTAGAGCAGTAGCCGCAGCTATCGCCGGCTTCACCGTACTGCTATTAGCTTGGCCGCTACTCACTTTCCTTGCGCCAGCGACACAAGTGTATCGCTGGGTGTTGTTCGTTGCCGGGCCACCACTAATCGCGGCTGGCGCGACATGGCGGGCCGCAAAGCGTGTGCTGAACTGGGTGGAATCCCAGCATCCCACCACACCCTTGGTGACCGGGGCAATTAGTCAAGAGTAGCGACCACCGTTATGACCTGACCCCTGGCCCCTACCCCGTAGGCGGAGCGGCAGCGGCCATGATGCTGCCTAGATTGGCCGGCGACATAAACTCCGGGATCGGCACCGTGCCGGTCAGCGCGCCAAAGAAGCGGTCGGTCTGTGGTTGGTTGCCGATCAGGGCGACCAGCAGTTGCTGCATTTCGGGCGGCGGCGGTTCCAGCGCGGCCAGTTGCGCCGTCAGTTCGTGGATCGGCATAGCGACTTCGTTGCGTGCGGCTTCATAGCCCGCTAACGCCGTGTCTAACGGTGCGGTGCCGGAGAAACCGGCGTGGAGCGCCATTGCCAGCAACTCCGCATCGCGGAAAGCGTCGGTGATGCCGTGCGCGGTCATGGGGTCCATATAGTGGCCGGCATCGCCCACCAGCGCCCAGCCGGGCCCATAGGGCTTGCGGAAGTAGGTCGCCAAGTCACCGGTGCCGACGAAGCGTTCCGCCTGCTCTGCGCCGCGCACCCGTGCCGCCAGATCAGGCACTAGATCCAGCGCGGCCATGTAGTGCCCCGCGATGTCGGCGCGCACGGCAGGAAACTCGGCGTGCGGCCATTGCACCGCGATACCCACCAGCCCGTCATTGGTGTTGAAAGCGGTCAGGCCACGCGCCGGGCGCATATAGATGGTCGTGCCGTCGAGCGGCATCCCACTCCAATAGGTGTAATAAAAGCAGGTTTGCGCCGGACGCTCGTTATAAGCGGGTGCCTGCACTGTCCGCGCCACCAGCGAGCCACGCCCGTCCGCCCCGATGACAATATGCGCCTGGTCTTCGGTTGGCGGGCCGCCTTTGCTGTGGCTGCGGATGCCGGTCACGCGGTCGCCGTCCCAGGTCAAGTCGTCAACGGTGGTGTTTTCGCGCAGTTCCACGCCGGCCGCGACGGCCGCTTCGACCAGGATGTTATCCAGCACTAAGCGGCGCGGTGCATATTCCACGGCTACCCCATCTATGGGCGGCGGGGTGCCGTGCAAGGCGAAAAAGCCGGCATCGAAGGTAAAGCGGCCGATGGCCGGCGTGCCGGCGGCGATCACCGCGTCCAGCAGCCCCCAGCGTTGCAGCGCCGCCACTGCCGGGATGTGCAGGCCGTGCGTGGACATCGTATCGCTGGGAAAGCCGGCCCGGTCTACCAGCAGCACGCGATAGCCCTGGCGCGCCAGCAGCAGCCCGGTCGCAGCCCCGGCGCAGCGCGCGCCGACAATAATCGCGTCATACATGGGAAGCCTCCTCCTTATAATACGCCCATTTACAGCGGGCGGCCCCGGCCGCCGCACAAGCCACTTCTGCAATCACCACACGGCGGCCCAGCAGGTGCTTCGCCATTGCACTGTACATCCCCTCACAGTCACCACAGATCGGCCCATGAGCACCGCGGATGTCGCGGCACACCGGACAGGGATCCATCTCGCAATACCACGCCTGTGCGTCTTCGCTGAGGATATGGGGTGCCCAAGAACGCGCACTCAAGGTCGCCATCGTCTGAACAAACCAAGCCAATTGCGCGGCAGGCGGCAAGGCTTGGGCTTCCGCACGCAGATCGGCGACCCATGGATTGGCGGCAAATTTGTTGCCGGTAAATTGGCCCCAATTGCGGAGAAAAGTGCGCGTGAGCGATTCGCCGAGGGTGTGATAGACGGCAGTAAAGAGCCGCGTCAGCTCAGTCTGCTCGGCCACTGGCTCCCAATTCTCCGGCGGCAGTTTGCGTAGAAAGCGGGTCAGCCCGGCATCCGTCAGGAGTTTTTCATAGTGCGCGCCGCTGCTTTCTTGCAGGGTTTGCAACATAAAATGGATCGTCATAGCCGGTACTTGGTAAGCCATTACGGTGCTAACTCCTTGCAAGCGCAGACGCAACCCCACGCGGTCGGTCGGCGGTTAGGACAAAGGTGGTAAGCGGATGCCCCCATAAAGCAGCGCCGGTTCATGTCTCAGCCGCCTCGCGCAGGGGCGGCGGGTTCAGCAAGCGAAGATTGATTTCACTTAGGATCAGGCGAATCGTGTTGCTCATCGCTTGCTGGTGGCGCAACGCATCGCCGATGTATTGCGGGCTGGCGCGCGGTGCCTGCTGGATCAGCCGGGCAACAGCGGCATCGGAGATGCTCACGAGTTGGATGAACGCCGCCGCGCTTGCGCCGTCACGCATACGGATGGTTGCCACTTGTTCGAGGTAGGTGCGGATCAGGCCGACATCGTTGGCGGCGTATGCCTGGGCCAGCACTTGATAGAGGGCCACGAACAGCGTTTGCACCGCCGCCGGGTCTAACGCCCGGTAAAGCGGAATCTGCTGACGGGCCGCATCCGCCAAGCCGGTGGCTAAGTCGTCTAAATGCGCCTGGATCAGCGCGGCTAACCAGGGACCCATCGGCGCGGCAGGCGGTGTGTGCATCGCTCCTATTATGGCACAGCCCGCCACGGCTGTCAATTGGGCGCAGCGACGGGGCAGGGCTTATGCGTTCTCACTGGATTTGGCAAAACCGGGACTGTGGGAACGGCCTCCTGGCCGCGATGCGGTGGGTCTTACCACGATCTATGCGCCGGCGACCCAACCTGCGGGGTAAGGGTAGCCTATCACGGCCAGGAGGCCGTTCCCACAGTCCGCGGCAGCCCTGTTGCCAAGTCGGGATGTGCCACCAAGTCGGCACATAAATCTGAGAACGCATAAGCTCTGGGCGACCGGGGGTGTGCCGCATCATTCGGCTACGCACGCTGTATGTGGGGACGGCCTGCCGCCGGCCACAAGGACGGCGCACCACCGCGCGCGACTACCCGGCAGTCCGCCATGGGAGCCTACGTGTCGCTATAGACGAAATAGCTCCTAGACGGCCTGGGGCTTATGCGTTCTCGCGTTGCAGCGCGGTGGGCGGGCTGCGGGCAACCCGCACGGACTGTGGGAGCGGACTGTGGGAGCGGCCTCCCGGCCGCGATGGCGCGTGGCATACCCCGATCTACTCGTCTGCTACCCCACCGTGCGGTCAGGGTAGGCT
>JALYUO010000479.1 GCA_030853735.1 Chloroflexota bacterium | reverse complement strand
GATTAACAGTTACGCTTCTATCGCTGCTTTACAGCAGCAGGGGATTGTGTTACAATTCACAAGATTTTGCGCGGCCCGGCGCTTCGCCTCGTATCGGGCGTGTGGAGTCAGCGTGATCCGGGGCAATGGGGCTGCGGGTCCGTGGCGTTGTAGCCGTCGCGCGTGTCTCTCTGACCGGAGGCAGGCGCATCTGTTTTATATTTGGTACCTGGAGGGGTGTATGCAAGCAGTTGATCTATTAACCTATTTGATCCCCGTGGTCGGCTTGATTGCCATCGGCTTTGCCGCATTTTTGGCGCGCGATGTCTTGGGCCGCGATCAGGGTACGCCGGAGATGCAGGCGGTGGCCGACGCGATCTTCAAGGGCGCGGTCGCTTTCTTGCGCCGCCAGTACACTACGATTGGCATCCTGGCGCTAGTGACTTCGGCCTTGATCGGTTTGCTGATCGCTTTCCTACCCAAAAGCACGTTGGGTCTCACGAGCGTCTCGTCGGGGTTGTTGGGCGTGATGACCTCAGCGGCGTTCCTGCTAGGCGCGGTCTGCTCGGCCCTTTCGGGCTACATCGGGATGTTTGTCGCGGTGCGCGCCAACCTGCGGACTGCTTCAGCGGCGCGCCGCAGCCTGAACGAAGCCCTGACCGTGGCCTTGCGCGGTGGGGCCGTGTCGGGCTTCCTGGTGGTCGCTCTTTCGCTGCTGGGCGTGTTCACCATCTACTCGGTCTACGGCGCGATTGGCGGCGGCCTGACCCAGGCTCCCTTCCTGATCGTCGGCTTCGCCTTCGGCGCATCGTTCGTGGCCCTGTTCGCCCAGTTAGGCGGCGGCATCTATACGAAGGCCGCCGATGTGGGCGCGGACCTGGTGGGCAAAGTCGAAGCCGGCATCCCCGAAGACGATCCGCGCAATCCGGCGGTGATCGCCGACCTCGTGGGTGATAACGTGGGCGACTGCGCCGGCCGTGGAGCCGACCTGTTCGAGTCCACCGCCGCCGAAAATATCGGCGCGATGATCCTGGGTGTGCTGCTCTACACCGCGACCGGAGCTACGAATCCGGCCTGGATTATCTTCCCCCTGATCGTGCAAACGTTCGGCCTGCTGGCTTCGATGGTGGGTCTATTCATGGCCCGTATTCCAGAGGGTGCGCCGGTCAACGATCAGGTGGCATTGGCCGCGCTCAATCGGGGCTATTATGTTGTCGCCGGCCTGTCGGCGGTGATAATGATGGTCTTGGCGTTGCTGCTGTTCGGCGCGACGACCGGCTTCTGGCTCGGTCTGTCCGGCTTGGTCGGCATTCTGACTTCGCTGGCCTTTGTGCGAATCACTACCTACTACACCACCGGTTCGGCGCGCCCAGTACGCGAACTGGCCGAAGCGGCCCGCACCGGCCCGGCGACGACGATCATCTCCGGCATGGCGATTGGCTTTGAGACCACCGCCCTGCCTACGATCACCATTGCGGTCGCGCTGCTGCTGTCGTTCTGGTTGGGCCAACAAGCCACCCCCGCTGTCGGAGCGGGCATCCTGGCCGACCCCGCCATCGCCGGCAACTTTATGATTGATAAGCTCTCCATCAACCTGCGCGTCGCGTCCGGCGTGTTCGGCACGGCGGTGGCGACGATGGGGATGTTGATGACCTGCGCCTATATCCTGGCGATGGACACCTTCGGCCCGATCACCGACAACGCGGGTGGCATCGCCGAAATGTCGGGCCAGCCGGAAAGCACGCGCGACATCACCGATGCGCTGGATGCGGTGGGCAACACGACCAAGGCGCTGACCAAAGGCTATGCCGTCGGCTCGGCGGCGCTGGCGGCCTTCCTGCTCTTCTCGGCCTACCTGGATAAGATCCGCCAGATCAACCCCAACTTGCCGACCATCGAAGGCGTGCTGCCGATCAACCTGTCGAAGGTGACGGTGTTTGTCGGCGCGTTCTTCGGTGCGATGCTCGTCTTCCTGTTTAGCTCGCTGGCGATCCGTGCCGTGGGCAACGCGGCGCAGGGTATGATCGCCGAAGTGCGCCGCCAGTTCCGCGCCGACCCCGGCATCATGGCCGGCACCTCCACCCCCGACTATGCCGCTTGCGTGGACGTGAGTGCGCGCGCCGCGTTGCGCCAGATGGTGCTGCCTGGCGTGCTGGCGGTGGCGACCCCGGTCATCATCGGCCTGCTGCTGCGCTGGGAAGCGGCGGGTGGCTTGCTGATGGTCGGCACGATCACTGGTATCCTGATGGCGAACGTGCTGAACAACAGCGGCGGCGCGTGGGATAATGCCAAGAAGTATATCGAGTCGGGCGGCATGAAAGACTTGGCCGGCAATGTGTTAGGCAAAGGCAGCGAGGAACACAAAGCCTCGGTGGTGGGCGATACGGTGGGCGATCCCTTCAAGGACACCGCCGGCCCTTCGCTGCACGTCCTGATCAAGCTGCTGGCGACGGTCACGTTGGTGCTGGCCCCGCTGTTTATCTAGGGAGCTGGGGCCGGGCGGCTCAAGCCGCGGCTACAGCTACGCAGCCCGCCTGCGCGGGCTGCGGTAGAATTGTAGCGGCGCTGCTTGCTGCGCCAGGGTAGGAAATGGGGGTGGCTGGGGCTGCCCCCATTTTGTTTAGCATGGGAAAGGTCGTCCATGCGGATGGATGCTGCTGGGGCAACGCCGCCTGTGGCTGGGGTGTCCGGCCCGGCGCTGGATCGGCGCGATGGAGTCGCCCTGCTGCTGATCGTGCTGGGCTATGGTCTGGCCGTGCTGCTGCTGTCGCCCGTGCATAGCTTTGCCTATCTGGACGACTGGACCTATGCGCGGGGAGTCGCGGACGTGGTGCAGGGCAGCGGCTTCCACCCGTCGGAATATGCTCAGGCGACGCTGATCACGCCGACGTACTGGGGTGTGGCTTTCGCTGGGCTGTTCGGTTTCTCCTTCACGACCCTCACTCTGGCGACGCTGGCGTTGAGTTTGGTGGCCGCATTGGCCTTTTACGCCCTGCTGCGGCGCTTGGGCTATGGCCCTGGCCTGAGTGGGGTGGGCGTGGGGTTGCTGGCCCTCAACCCTTACTACTTGGTCCTGAGCTATAGCTTCATGACGGAGATTCCGTTTGTCGCCCTGCTGCTGCTCAGTTGCCTGTGCTACGGTGAGGGCTTGCGCGGTGGGCAGGCGCGCTGGCTGTGGGCGGGCGCGGCGTTTGGCGCGTTGGCCTACCTGACGCGGCAGTTTGGCCTAGTCACGCCGTTAGCGGCGCTGCTCTGGCTGGCCTATGCGCGGCGGCTGTCGTGGTCCCGCTGTTGGGCCGTGTCATTGCTGCCACTGCTGGCCGTGGGCGGCTACTTCGTGTGGAGCCGCCCCTTCGGGCCGACATTCAGCGCCAGCGTGGGGCGGGAAGAGCTGGTCGCCTTGTTGCGTCCGTTCACCTGGGCGAACCGGGCCAGCCATTTCGTCTACCTGGCCGCCTTTTTGCCGGGGCTGACCCTGCCCCTCTGGGGCCGCGTGCGCCGGCCTCGCTTCCTGGCTGGGGCGATGGTGGCGGTGGCCGGCGCGGTGTATGGCTTGTGGCAGGTGAAGGGATCGCTGGTCGCGCAGGGCACGAGCACGATCAACGATCTGTCATACACCTGGCTCCAGCCCGCGTTCGGCGATCCCGTGCCGATCTATTGCCTGGGCGCGGCCTTGACCCTCTGGCTCCTCTGGAGCCTCGTGGAGCGCGCGGCACCGCAGTGGCGGGCCTTGTGGCGGCGGCAACGCCCACCCGCGCCCAGCGATTTTCTCGCGCTGGTGGCCGTGATCCTGTTCGGCGGCACCTATCTGGTGAGCGCGGGGTTCTTGGATCGCTATTGGCTGCCGGTGTTGCCCTTCCTGATCGCGGTCGGGTTGGGCACGCTGCGTGGCGTGGGCCGCCGAGGGCTGCTGCTGCGTGGTGGCCTCTTCGCGCTGGTGGCGGGCTACGGGATTGTGATGCACCTGGATGATTACGCCGGCCACACCGCCGCCTGGAACGCGGGGCAGTGGTTGGTGGCGCGGGGCGTATCCTACCGCCAGATCAAGAGCTACGCCGGTTGGGAGGGCTATTACCTCGGCGATGTGGCGCTGCGTGAGCAGCCCAGTCAGGATGTCGCCGTGCTGGGTCGGGTGTTTGCGCCCGACCTGATCATTGACCCGCAATACGTGGTTAGCCCTGATCCCCTGCCCGGCTACACGGTCCTGGCCCGCTTCCCCTACCCCAACCTGCGCGAGGGCGGCATCGTGCGTGCCCAGTTGGTGCTGGAGCGCGATGCGCCATGAAGCGTGAAACGTGAAACGTGAAGCGTGAGCAGTAGAATGCACAAGTATTTGTCAGAATCCTCTTTCGGTGTACCAGGCTAACAGTTTGCCAATGCCCAGTCCCTGTAGGGGCACTTCGGCGCGGTTAGCGAGTCCGGCTACCAGATACTCACTATAGTACCGGCCGGCATGAAAGTAATAGACGGGCTTCATGCCTGTGTCGGCCTCCCACGCCGCCAACTGTTCCAACACCTTGCGCGCCCACTCCCGGCGTTCCGCTATCGGCTTGTCCTTCAAGGTTTCGTCGTAGGGGGCGATCTGTGTATCCGGCCAAATAAGCCCGTGTTTTGCGCTGAGAATAGCCCAGCGGTCATAGGTCGCGGCGCAATACGCAGAGGCTTTGCGAAACAAGGGACTGCGGTATAGTTCGCCCGCCGGGGCAGCGTGGTCCTGTTTGGCCTTGACACAGGCTACTAAGCCAACACGCATAATCGGTGAGCCTGTCTCTATGGGCATGAGCGACGAGTTTGCCACTGTGGGCTGATCTATATCGTTCGTTTGGAAGCTGCTCACGGCTTCGGCACTCCTAGCCGCCCCCTTGTAGCGCGACCGTGCGGCGGCGATAGCGGGTGTAGAAGGGATGCGTTGTGTTATGTTTGAGATTGAGGGGGGGTTGCAGGGCGGCAATTATTTCCGCTTCGACCGCCCAGGGATCGGCAACCGTAGCCCAGGTAAGGCCCAGGTGTTGGCGTTGCCATGCGCTTAGACGGGCATTGTCGGCGGGTAGGAGTTTGGCTTGGCTTGAGCGTTGCACAGGTTGCCAGCCCATCGTATCCATCAGCAGTGCGGCCAGACTGAGGCGGAAGGTCGAGGAAGCCGTGTCGCCGCCGAGATGCTGCGTGCGTACCCGCTTCCGCATAGTGGCCGGTGACCCAGGATCTTTCGGCGCAATGCCGATATAAAGCAGATCCCAGCCTGGTTCAGTAGGGTGTGGGTTAGCCGGCACGCCGGTGAGTGCGCCGTGCTGTACCCACCAAGCGTACAATCCTGCGCTGTTGGGTATCCCGCCTTCGGTGACGGGTAATTGCACGGTAGCTATGTTGCGGGGCGTGGCTAGTAGCTGGTCCACTATCACTTGGCTAATCATTGTCCCTCCTCCGCTTGTAGGGCTGCCGGTAACAACGACTGTTCTACCCTGCCTCGGCTACCGTGGCCCCGGATCGGGCGAGGGCGGGGCGACCATGGGGGCGGGCGGTTGGTGTTCGAGGGCGTGCAGGTGGTCGCGGAAGCGCAGGATGTCGGCATCGCGGTCGCTGCTGTCGAGGTCTACCCGCGAGCCGCTCTTTTCGTCGTTGGCCGGCCAGCAGGTGATCCAGGCGAGGCCGTCGCCGTAGAAGGCGATCTGTAAGCCCTGGCGGGCGCTTTGTTTCATCTTGAGGCCCGAATCGCCGAAGAAGGCGGCGGCGGCATCAAGGACTTGTTCGGGTTTGAGGTGGGTGTGGGTTTCGTAGCGCATGGGGGCTCCTGTTTTTGATCCGCGAGGGACGCGAAGCGACGCGAAGAAGACGGGTTGATCCACTAAGAACACGAAGGATCACGAAGAAGACGGGTTTGATCCACGAAGCGCGCGAAGCGACGCAAAGATTTGGGACGTTTGTAAAGGGTTGGGGCAACGGCGCGGGCGGATTTGGTGGGTGTTGCCTGTTGGGGGTATTATATAGGAGTCGGGGACGTTTTGCCAATGATTGTGAGAGATTTCACAAAACTGCTGAGTGGAGGCTTTGCGTATACCTGATGCGCTATACAATAATGCGATGATCGGATAGGCGCGGTGTTTGGTTGGAACAGGGAGGTGGAGCGATGAGCCCAGGATCAGTGCAGGTAAGACGGGCGGTGTCCGTGCCGGTGGCGGCGGGGGACACGCCGGCGGCGGAGCGGGCGGCGGAGCGGCACGAGAGCCGGGTGCGGCGGGTGTGTGCGGCGCTGATCGCGGCGGGCTTTGGCGCGTCCATTGTTGGGGTCGGCTGGGATGTGCAGTGGCACGCGGCGGTGGGGCGCGACTCGTTTTTCATCCCGTCGCACTTGCTGCTCTATTCGGGCGTGATCATTGCCGGGCTGCTGTCGCTGGCGCTGGTGCTGCGCGATAGCCTGCTGTGGCGCAGGCCGGGGTCGGGGGTGAGCGATGCGAACACGGTGCGCGTGCTGGGGGTGTTCCACGGGCCGCTCGGTTTCATCGTCTGCGGCTTTGGGATGCTGACCCTGCTGGTGGCCGCGCCGTTCGACAACTACTGGCATGACCTGTACGGCATTGATGTGACCGTGTGGGCGGCCTTTCATGTGATGGGCATTCTGGGCGCGGGGATTGGTGGCTTGGGCCTGATCTATATGATCGCGTCGGAGGCCAATCGGGCGGCGGGCGAGCGGCCGGCTGCCGGGCCACGGCCCTGGTCGCTGCTGAATGGGCTGGTGGTGGCGGGGCTGGCCTATTTGCTGCCTGCGCCGATGGTGCTGCTGCTGCCCGCTGCCTTGCAGTGGCCGACTACCGAGATCGGCCCATTGGCCTTTCTGACCTACCCGGTGCTGGTGGCGGTGCTGACTCCGCTGGCGCTGATCGCGGCGGTGCGTTTCACTGGGCGGGTCGGCGCGGCCACGCTGGTCGGGCTGCTGTTTACGCTGCTGCGGCTGGCAATGGTCTGGCTGGCCCCTCTGCTGACCCGCCTGCTGGCGGCCAATTTGCACGAGACCTACCGGCCCTACGCCCCCGACTACCCGTTGGTGGCCTCGATTTACCCGGCCTGGCTGATCCTCGGCGGGTTAGTGGTGGATGGGGTCTATTGGCTGGCGGTGCGGCGGACGGGCGCGACGGCGTTCCGGGCCACGCGGCCCGCCCTGGTCGGCGGCGTGGCGGCGATGCTGGCGATGCACGCGCTTGATGCGCTGGTGGTGATGAACGGCTGGAACTGGCTGTGGGATCGCGTCTGGTGGCGGCCGCTGAGTATGGGGCACGACCCCAGCTATGTGGCGCTGGCCCTCACGCTCGGCACGCTGCTGACGGTGCCGGTGGCAATGTTTAGCGCCTGGCTGGGCAAAGGGCTGGGCAGTGTCTTGCGGATTGTGCGGCAGTAGCGCCCGGTTACACCACAAAGCCACAAAGGACACAAAGTTAGAGCGGGAAGGGTTAGGACATGAAACAGAGGCTAAGTCGCTGGTTATGCTTGGCGTTGCCGGCGCTGGGACTGCTGCTGATCGCTGCCCCGCCAGTGGGGGCGCACAATGCGTTTCCAGCGCGGGAGTTTGCGCTGCAAGCGGGGCCGTATCACTATCGCGCCTTGCTGTTTAACGAAAAGGTGAATGCCGGCGACCATGTGCAAATCTTGCTCGTGCCCGATCCCATCGCCGCGCGCCCAGAGCTACAAATCCAGCTCCAGGCGCTGGGACCGAATGGAGCCACGGTGGCGGCGACGCTGGTGCCCGACGAGAACGATCACCGCAGCACGGCGGCGGACCTGGTAATCCCCACGCAAGGCGCGTGGCAGATCGGCCTGACCGTGAGCGGTCCACTGGGCAGTGGCCGTGCCGGCTTCCCGTTGTCGGTCAACCCCGCGCCCGCCTTGCCGCAGTGGGCCGGCTGGGCCATCGCCCTCAGCCCGTTGCTCGGCGTGGCCTGGTTCGCTATGCAACAACGCTCTCTATTGCGGAATGCGGAATGCGGAATGC
>JALYUO010000464.1 GCA_030853735.1 Chloroflexota bacterium | reverse complement strand
GCGCTGCTCGCGCTGCTTGACCCAGATGTCGTACTCCGCGCCGACCACGCCGCCGTGCTTATGAGCGCAGGGCGGCAGGCTGCGGGCGCACCGCAGCTAACGCGGGAGGTGCGCGGGGCGGCGACCGTGGCCGACACCTTCGCCGGGCGGGCGCGGTTCGCCCAACCGGCCCTGGTGAACGGAGCCGTGGGAGCCATGTGGGCTTCCGGCGGCAAGCCGCGTATCGTCTTCAGCTTCACGATTCTGCGCGGGCTGATCGTCGCAATGGAAATAATAGCCGACTCTGCGCGCCTTGATCAGCTCGACGTGGTGAGCCTCACCGACTGACACGCCCCTTTGTGCGCTGTTACTTCACCGCCGCCAATGCCCGTAGCACCGCCGCGTTATTGGTGGCGGTGATCAGAGTCAGGCTGCTGCCGCTGTGGCGCAAGGCGTAGCTACGCTCACCGTCGGTCCACTGGTCTCCGGTGGCGATGCCGGGCAGGAAGCTGCGGCGCAAGGCGGTCTCAAACTCGGTCGCGTCTTTGGCCGTGTCCCAGCGCGTGCTGAGGATCACCAGCGCATCGCTATCATCTTGGTAGAACGCGAAGCGGGCACCGCCCCAGCCGGCGGCGGCGGTGTCGGCATTAGTCACGCCATTATAGCGCAATAATGCAGCCAAATCGAACTCCCCCAACGTATCCTCATTGCGGATCGTCCAGCCGCTGCCCAGCGTGCTGGTGAGCGGCGGCAAGCTGACCGCCAGGGGCAGGTCGCGGTGGGTGGTCAAGTACTTCTCAGGGTGCAAGATTTGCTCGGTCGAAACCGGCGGATCGGCCAGCGCCTTGTTGACGGCGGCGTACCCGCCGTGTTGTTGGAGCGTGGCGACAAACTGGGCACCACTGTCATAAGGAAAGATCAGGCTGTCGCGGATATAGGCCGGCGCTTTGTCCAACACCGCAGTGGAGCTGTCGGCACTGCCTTGCATGAGGGTGGCGAGATCGGCGGGACTCATGTAGCGTTGGGCGAATTGCACCTGGGCCACCGTCGCGTCGCCTTCGATCAGGCTGGTCACGGCGGTGTCGCGGTCGTTATTGTGGCTGTTGTCGGGCCGCAGCTTTTGTAGATCGTAGTATTCATCTTGCAGGCTGTGGACAAACTCGTGGGCCAGGGTGTCTTGCGCTTCGGCCCCCAGCGGCTGCTGATCGCTGCGGATAAAGAGTTCTTTGGTTTTCGGGTCGTAGTAGCCCAGCACCTGCTCGCCTAAGAGATCGATCTGGATCTGGTACAGGTCTACGGTGCGGTCGGGGATCAGGCGTAGCAGCCAGAGTTCGAGCGCATCGCGCCGGCCTTCAGCGGGTGAGTAGTCGTCGTTGATTTCTTTTTTGAGGTTCGTGGCGATCTGCGCGCTGCTGACGAAATGTTCCGGCACGTCCCTTTTGGGTTGCAAGCCGCGCAAGGTGGCCGCTTCGGCCTCGATGGTCGCCAGTTGGGCCAGCGTCGTCGGCTGGGCGCTGGCCTCGACCGGCGGCGTGCCACTGACGGAGGCCACCGGGGTGCCGCTCGACTCCGCCGTGGCCGCGCTGGGTGTAGCGGTATCCGCCGCAGCAACCGGCGTAGCGCTATCCGCAGCAACCGGCGTAGCGGTGTCCGCCGGCACAATAGTCGCGGTGGCGGCGGCAGTCGGCGGCACGGCGACGGTGGACGAGGGGATGACCGTCGCACTGCCCTCGCCCTTTAGGAGCGGGGTTGGGGGAGAGGTCGCCGGCGTGGGCGTGTCGGGGCCAAAGGGGCCGCAGGCAACGACCAGCGCGAGTAAGCAGGCGAGCATGAAGATAGGCGCGAGGCGGCGGAACATACGGGTAGTCTCCTTTGGTTTGGCCCGCACAGTTGCGCGGCACCTTGAGTTATATACGTAGAAGCAATGGGTTTGTGATGCAAATAGCGCCGATCCGTTGTGGGTCGGTGCTGGTTACGGAAAGGTGAGAGACATACATGGCCGGTAGTTTTGCCGAGTTGGGATTAAGCGACGGGATTTTAGCCACGGTCGCCGAATTGGGCTACGAGGAACCGACCCCGATCCAGGAGCAGACAATTCGCCTGCTGATCGAGGGGCGCGATGTGATCGCGCAGGCGCAGACGGGCACCGGCAAGACCGCCGCCTTCGCTATCCCCATCGTCGAGCGGTTGGACCCCGCCGATACGCGCGTGCAGGCGCTGGTGCTGGCCCCGACGCGCGAACTGGCCGTGCAGGTGGCCGAGGCTACCCACCGCCTGGGCCGCTCCAAAGGGCTGACGGTGTTGCCGGTCTATGGCGGGCAACCGATCATTCGCCAGTTGCACGCGCTGGCCCGTGGCGTGCAGGTGGTTATCGGCACGCCGGGCCGGATCTTGGACCACCTGCGGCGCGGCACGCTGGTGCTAGATGCGGTCAAGTACGTGGTGCTGGACGAAGCCGACGAAATGCTTGATATGGGCTTCATTGAAGACATCGAAGCGATTCTCGACGCGGTGCCCGCCGAGCGGCAGATGGGCCTGTTTTCGGCCACGATCCCGCCGCGCATCGCGGCGCTGGCCGAGCGCTATCTGCGGAGCCCGCAACGGGTGACGATTGCGCGCACCGAACTGACCATGCCCGCTATTGAGCAGTGGTATGTCGAAGTGACCGCGCGCAATCGGCTAGATGCCCTGACGCGCATCCTGGACCACGACGAGCCGGAGTCGGCGATGATCTTTTCGCGCACCAAGCGCGACGTGGACGAACTGGGCGAGGCGTTGCAGTCGCGCGGCTTTGCCGCCGAGACGTTGCATGGCGACCTCAACCAAGTGCAGCGCGACCGGGTGATGAACCGCTTCCGCAGCGGGCAGGTCGAACTGCTGGTGGCGACCGATGTGGCGGCGCGCGGGCTGGACATCAGTGGTGTGACCCATGTGTTCAACTACGCCGTGCCCGAAGATGCCGAGGCGTATGTCCACCGCATCGGGCGCACGGGGCGCGCCGGGCGCACCGGCAAGGCGATCACGCTGGTCTTGCCCAACGAGATCCGCTTGCTGCGCGTGATCGAGCGCGTGCTGCGGCAAAAAATTGAGCGGCTGCGCCTGCCGACGCTGGCCGATGTGGAGGCGCGCCGCCGCGAGGCGCTCAAAACGACCTTGCGCGACCGCATCGCCGCTGGGGGGTTGGATCTCTACTTGCAAATGGTGGGCGAGCTTGCCGAAGAGTTCGATATGGCCGAAATCGCGGCGGCGGCGGCCCGTATGGCGAGCGACGGCGACCGCCCCCTGACCACCGTGGTCGAAGAAGCGGCCCGCGAGGCGGTGGCCGGGGTGGAGCCGGGCATGGTGCGCTTGGTTCTGAACGTGGGCCGGGCGACCGGTGTGCGCCCCGCCGACATTGTGGGCGCGATTGCCAACGAAGCGGGGCTGCCGGGCCGCGCTATCGGCGCGATTGACATCTACGATCAGGTGGCCTTTGTCGAGGTGCCGGCGGCGGCCCGCGACGCGGTGATTGCCGCGCTGACGCGCACGACGATCAAGGGGCAGCGCGTGCAGGCCCAAGTCGCCGGAGCTGATGCGCCCCCGCCGGTGGGTGGTGAGCGGGTCGGTGCCGCCTTCCCCGGCGGCGACCGTCGTCCTCCGCGCGCGGAGGGTCGCCCCGGCAACTATCCGCCGCGCCCCGCTCACCCCCGCCCCGGCCACAAAGCCGGCCACGGCACGCACAAGAAAGGCCGCTGACCGAATGCGGAATGCGGAATGCGGAATGCGGAATGCGGAA
>JALYUO010000465.1 GCA_030853735.1 Chloroflexota bacterium | reverse complement strand
GGGTCGGGACGGTGGTTGGATTCTGCGCCACGACGCGCAGGGTGGCCGTGGCCCGTCCATTTGCGGCGGCGGTCTGGCTTGCGGCGGCCGCCGCAGCAGCAGCAGCAGCGGCATTGGCGGCTGCTTGCTGGGAGGCCACCGCTGTTTGGGTGCTAATAGTGTGCGCGGTGGCAGTCAGGCTCACGCTGTTTTCCGCCGCCGAGCGCGCCGCCGTGACTGCGGCCACCACCGTCTGTTGCGCTACGTTAGTGGGGTGGACCCGGCCGGCGGTATTGGCGGTCAGGGTGGCCTGAGCCGCGAGCGCCGCCTGCGCTAACTGATCAGCCGCGATGGTGGCCGCCGCATTCGCAACCACCACGGTCGCGGTCTGCCCATTTTGCGCGGCCGCCAGCGCCAGTTGCAGCTGACTGGCCTGCGCTGTGGCAGTGACATAGTAATTAGTTTGCTGCGCTTGAAATTTAACCGCTACTTGCGTCTGAAGTGCCACACTAGTCAAGTCCGCTTGAATACCGACCGCCGTCAGACTAGCCACTCCCTTTTTATCCAACTCGCCGTAAATCGAGCGTACTGTCTCGGTAGATTCAGCGCTGATCGTTGCGTCATACGCTACATACGTATTGGTGGCCGCCGCCGCCACCGTGCCGGCCGCCGCCGCCGCCGCCAACTGGCCTTGTGTTTGGGTTTTGGTGTTCAGGGCGAACGCCGCTAACCCGCCCAGCAGCAACAAGAGCACGGCCAGCACGCCCAGCACCAGCGGTGAGCGCCAAGCCGCGACGCGCACCACGGTCGGAACCGGCTCCTCATCCAAATTGCCCAGCACCGCCGCCGCCGGCACCAGCGCCGTGTCGTGCGAGGAGGGGATGATATAGAGTGGGCAGGGGGTGCCCGCTTGGCCGTTGAACGCGCCGATCTCCAGCCGCACCGGGTCAATCACGATGGCGATCTGCCAGGGCACGCCAAAGTGCGTGGCCTGGGTATTGAGGTCTACCGCCGAGAGGAAGACACCGATGTTGGGGTGCGAGTGATACCAACCGACGACCACGCACCGCCCGCGAAACTGCGGTTGCTGGGTGATGTCTTCGGCTTTGCTCCACTCAGTCGGATCAATCGCCACATCGAAATTGGCCGAAAAGGAGCGCACGGGCACCGTTTCGTTGATCTCGACAAAGGTGATGCCCGCAGCAGTGTCATGTTGCAGCGAACCGATCAGCGCGCCCGCCACCTCGCCGCCCGTTTCGGCATAGCCAGTTTCGGTGTGGCGCAAGGCACGTTTCAGCGAATCGCGGGCGATATAGACCTGGAACGGTTCGCCCACACGACAGAAATCCGCATAGATTTGCCCGGTCGCGGCGCTCGTCTCCGACTGGGCGACAACATTGAAATCATCGTCGTCGTCCACGCCTTGTGCGATGCTCATACGGCCTCCTCGGCGTTAGCTGCGATGGAATGGGGCTTAACGGATAATGAAATCGTCATCGTCGTCGGCCACCGCCACGGCATCGCTTGCGCCGGGCAACGGAATGCGCTGGTAGTCGGTCGGGAACAGGTCACGCCGGTGCATATTATCCTGATACCAGCGCGCTGCCGCGTCGTTCGGTCCCAGGTGAACCTGGGTCACTTCGGGATCATATTGCAGCATCCGCGCGATCCGCACCACGAGCAGAGCCAGCGTCTCGCTGGGGTCGGCGCTGACTTCGCCGCCGCCGTGCGTGCAGAGCAACCCGTAGTTCGCGCCGTGGTTCCAAAAGTTGGGGTGGAACGGCGGCGGCGTGCCGGCGGCCAGCCGGGCCACCGGCGCAGTCTCCGGGTAGTCGGGGGGCACATCAATCACCACCTGCCAGCGATCCCGATACACCGGGTTGCCGCTGTCGTCGAGTGATGCAATGCAGCGGATGTTATAGGTGATGTACAGATGATCGAACGGGATGGTGCCGGGTCGCTTGAAGGCGATGGCCGCGCAGCGGATCTGGTCGAGTTGTTCCAGCTCCGCCGTCAGCCGCACCTCCAACCACTCGTCGGGAGCGTACATTTAGCGCCCCCCTCGCATCACTGCGCCCGCCTGGAGCAGATCACCGTCGGTGACTCCGGCTTCGCGCAGGGTCTGCGTGGGCAGCAGGCGGCGCGTTTCACGCTTGAGCATCAGCACATACTCTTGACCCGGCTGGAGCGGGCTGATGAACGAGTTCTTGACCAGCTTCTCAATTGTCTGTTCGACCGTATAGTTGGCCCGGATCTCGGCCTCAATGGTCTTCCCGCCGTGCATATCAATAAACTTGATCCGAATGCGTTGCTCCATCGCCATTGTTTTACTCGCCTCCTCTATATGATAGTGTTTAGTGTTTAGTGTTTAGTGTTTAGTGTTTAGTGTTTAGTGTTTAATGCTAAGTTCTGTTTCCCAATGTGATGCTTGCAGAGCTTCCGCTTGAGTTCTCAACTCGGCACTAAACACTAAACACTAAACACTAAACACTAAACACTCCGTCTAGCCCCAGCGGCCCAGCACAGCAGCCAGGTCGCCGGTCAGTTCGACATAGTGCGTTGCGCCGGCCGCCCGCACCTGGATCACATGAAGCGCCGGCAGCCCCAACTGCTCCAGCGTTAAGTCTTGCAGCGGATCAGGGCTGGTCGGGCCGGCCTCACGCACCGTGATGAAGCGGATCGCCAAGTCTTCAATGCGGGCTGCGTTGCCGCTGGACGTGGAGCCGCAACTAGGGCAGGACTGGTATTCATCGGCCCAGATACGCGGCAGGGAGCGCAGCACCGGTTCGCTATGGCCGCAGTTGGTGCAGACCGCAGCGCTCACGAAAGCGTGATCCAGCCGGATCGTGGCCGCCGCGCCGAGCGTTTCGCCCAGGATCGCTAGCGCCGCGCGCAACGGCGTGCTGTGGCTCAGGCGGCGTTCCTCATGGATTTTGCGGTTGACCAACGTCGGGTGGTGCAGCGCGTGTTTGGCGACGGCGCTCATGGTGCTTTGTTCCATCCGGTTGCTAATGGCATCGTAAAAGATGCTGCGCGGTTCGCGCTTGCCTTGCAGCAGCTTGATCGCCTCCTGCACCTGCGTGGCGGCGATAATCGAGGAGACCGTTTGCACCGCCGCGATCTGGTTGGACATCGCGTAGCGTTGCTTGCGCTGATCGCACGAAAAGCGTTGCCGCTCGTTGGTGCGGTCGGCTTCCGACAGGGTGCAGAGGTAGCATGGGCCGTCTAGCGGGGTGAAGATGGTCACGTTGCCGTGGTAGCCGGCCATGCCGCCTTCGACCCACGGCACGCCAAACAGCCAGCAACCGGCATCGGTGGCGATGCGCGCCGCCACATTATCGAGGCAGCCCAGCACCACATCCATGCGCCGGTAGACTCCCGACCCCAGATCGAGCGTGAGGTCGCCGGTGAACTGGCGAATGTGGACATTTTTAGAGAGCGCCAGGCGACGGGTGCTGCGCCCTGCCGCTGCGGCCTTGCCTTTGCCCTGGTCGGCGCGGCTGAACAGCACCGAGCGGCTGAGATTCGAGCGCGACACCGTATCCATATCAATAATGAACAGGTTGCGGAAGCCGAGCAAGGCCAGGTTTTTCAGCGCCTCATTGCCCAGCGCGCCGGCCCCGACGATCATCACGCGCGCCTGGCTGATCATGTCCTGATCCCAGCCGTCGAGCAACCGTTCGCGGGCAAACTCCACATCCGTGTCTTGCGCCGCGCTCATCGCAAAATCGCTGTCATCGCTGCCGGGCGCAGTGGCCGCCGACGGTGCAGCGACCGCCGGCGCAGCCGGCGGGGCGGTCAGGGCAAAGTCGCTGTCGTCGCTGTCGTCGCTGTCGCTATCGCGCCGGGTTAGCGGGCGATCATCTACCATGGACACAGGGGCATTCCTCCTCTGGCGCGACTGCGCCGTGTGACCAAACCGGGCTACATGATCTTAAAGTCGTCGTCCTCGTCGGGGAGGCCGGGCGCAGGCACGGTGCCGGGCTGCGGTTCCGGCGCGACAACATAGGTTGAGTTCGGGGTCACCACCAGATTGCTGCGCGATTCCAACATCTCCGGCGTGGGCGGCGATTCCTGGCGCGCCGGGGGCAGGTTGCGCGGCAGGGGACGCACGAGTTCGGTCGCCGCATCTATGG
>JALYUO010000451.1 GCA_030853735.1 Chloroflexota bacterium | reverse complement strand
TCCCCGCGCCGATCTGCTCGAAGGCGGCCAGCGTGCCCTGCTCGGCGGCCTGATTCGCCACGCGAATGGCGCTGCGGACGGCGCGGGCGTTGGAGCGGCCGTGCGCTTTGATCACCAGCCCCTGCACGCCGAAGAGCGGTGCGCCGCCGTACTCGGCATAGTCCAGGCGGCTGCGAAAGCGTTTCAGCGCCGGCATCAGCGCGGCGGCCAGCAGTTTGTTGAGCGGCCCGGCGGTCAATTCTTCGCGCAGGGTAGCGGCCACCATGCTGCCCAAGCCTTCGGCCAGCTTGATCACCACGTTGCCGGTGAAGCCGTCGGTGATCACCACATCGGCTGCGCCGCTGGGAATGTCTTTGCCCTCGACGTTGCCGATAAAGTGCAGCCCGGCCGCTTGGAGCAGCGGGAACGCCTCCTGCACCAGGGCGTTGCCCTTCCCTTCTTCTTCGCCGTTGCTCAATAGGGCCACGCGCGGCTCAGCCAGGCCGAAGACGTTGTGCATATACACGGACCCCATACGGCCCCATTGCAGCAAATACTGCGGCTTGGCATCGGGAGTTGCGCCCGAATCGGCCACCAGCACCGGCCGTTGCGCGTCGCGCGTGGGGAAGATCGTTGCCAAGCAGGGGCGTTCAATGCCCGGCACGCGCTTGAGGATGAACAGCGCCGAGGCGACCACTGCGCCGGTGTTGCCCGCTGAGACCAGCGCCGCGCCTTGCCCGTCGCGCAGCGCGTTCAGCCCGACCACCAGCGATGAGTCTTTCATGCGCCGCCAGACATCCGAGGGGTGGTGTTCATCCATCGGGATCACGGTTGCCGCCTCGATGATGGGCAGGCGGAGGCCCGCCGTGTTGTGTTTTGCCAGTTCCGCCGTCAGGTCGGCGGCGCGGCCCACCAGCGCCACTTCGATGCCGAACTCGCGGGCGGCCAGCACTGCTCCGGCCACCAATTCGTGCGGCGCATCGTCCCCGCCCATCGCGTCCAACAGGATTTTCATCGGCTCGCTCATCCTCTCTCGGTCTCTGGGATTATAAAGTAGAAAGTGGAAAGTAGAAAGTGGAAAGTAGAAAATATAGTAATTCAGATAATGATCTGGAGAGGCGCGTGGCCCCACCAACTGAGGAGTTTGCACCCCCAGGTGCGAACTCCGAGGGCGGCGCGTCGTTCGCACCTAGGGGTGCTGACTCCTCTTAACTTACGCTCCAGATCAGTATCTGAATTACTATAGCTGTGTGCAGCGTGCGGCATGGGATGCGTGGCTCCCGACGGGTGCAACTGCTGGGATCTAAAACGATTTTGCCGAACTGCCTGATTGCCTCTTCCCAAACAGCCAACTCTGTGCTATACTAGATGCTAATGGACCAAAGGGACTCGCTTCGGTAAGCAGATAGACGGGGGATGCGCCGATGGCCGATAGCCGCAAACCAGGGCAAGTGGAACCTGATCGGCACCGTGCGGTGCAACAGCAGGAGACGACGACCCAGCGTAGCGCGCTACCGGCGCACGAAGCCGCGTCCCATCCCACGACGCTCCTGGGCGACTCGCGTTTGCGCGGGCGAGGCAACGGGGTCGTGCGCGTGGCCCTCATGCAGGAGATGCAGCAACAGACGCAGGGCCAGCGTGCCATGCAACGGGCGCTACAGCGCGCCGGCTACGCCGCCCCCGCCGCGCCCCGTGTCGCCCCCACCGGCCCCGCTGCCGCCCCCACAGAAGCCGCTATGGATCCTGTGCCTATCGCGGCGATGGTCGCCACACTGGCCGTGGCCGGCGCGCAGCAGGCTGATCCGGCCCCGCCCCAAGCGGAGGCGGCTAGCGCGCCGCCGCAGACCGCCGCCGTGTCCCAACAGACACCCGCCCCGCAGACTGCCGCCGCGCCGCAACAGACTCCAGCCCAGAGATCGGCAGCGCCGGCGGTGCAACGTTTTAGCCTCTCCGACCTCAACCCGCTCAACCTCGCTAAAAAACTAGCCGAAAAAGTGCTGGGCGTGATCCGCAGCCTGGGCAGCGCCGCGCTGGGAGCCGCGCAAAGCCTGGGCAGCGCCGCCTGGAACGCCGCCAAGAGCGCGGGTAGTGCTGCCTGGAATACCGCCAAGAGCGTCGGCCAGACCGTGGTAAACACGGCCAAGTCGGCGGGCAAAAGCGTGTGGGACACGGCCAAGTCGGCCGGCAAAGCCGTGGTGAACACGGCGAAATCCGTGGGCCAGGGCGTGATCAAAACCGTCGGTGGCCTGGGCCGCAGCTTGTGGAACACGGCCAAGAGTGCCGGCCAGAGCGCCTGGAACACCGCCAAAAGCCTCGGTGCGCGGGCCGTGTCCGTGGGCCGCAGCCTGGGCAGCCGGGCGCTGAGTGGAGCCGCCCGCCTAGGGGGCGCGGCGTGGAACGCCACTCGTAACACCGCCACCCGCATCGTCGGCACCGTGGGCCGTCTCGGCAGCGCCGCCGGAAAAAAAGTGGCCGGCGTGGCCGGCACCGCTTTCCGCACCGCAGAATCGCTCGGTGGTAAGGCGGTAAACTTCGCGCATACCATTGCCAACCACCTATCCGGCTCATCCTTGTGTAAAGCCGTCGGCGCGTTCGCGCTCAAAGGCTACAATGCGGTGAAAGGGGTCGTTACCCACGCCTGGAATACCACCAAACAGTGGGGAGGCAAGGCGCTCAACGTCGCCAAATCCGTGGGCGGCAAGCTGTGGCAAGGCGCTAAAAGCTTGGGCAGTCGCGCCTGGGCTGGGGCGAAAAACACTGTGAGCCGCATTTCCTCCACTGTCAAGAACCTGGGCCAGAGCGCCTGGACCACCGCCAAGAACCTGGGCCAGAGCGCCTGGACTACCGCCAAAAGCCTCGGCACGCGCGCCTGGACCACCGCCCAATCCGTGGGCAAAGGGGTGTGGAATACGGCCAAGTCGCTGGGCACGACGGCCTGGAACACGGCCAAGTCGGCCGGCAAGGCGGTCTGGGACACAGCGAAGTCCATGGGCACGACCGCCTTGAATGCCGCCAAGACGGCCGGCAAAGCGGTCTGGGATACGGCCAGCAGCGCGGCGAGCAAACTCTACGGTCTAGCCAACAACTTGACCGGGGGCGCTCTCAGCAAAGTCACCGGCATGGCCCAGGCCATCTTGAGCAAGGCGGCCGGCGTTCTCAGCTTTGTTATGGGCATCGCCCGCAGTCTCGCCGGCAGCGCGATCAATGCGGCGCGCAGTTGGGTTAGCAAGGCGCTGTCCACGGCGCAAAGTCTTGGTCGCCAAGCGATCAGCACAGCAACAAGCCTCGCGCGGCAAGCGGCCACGACGGCGGGCAATCTGGCGCGCCAAGCCTGGTCTACCGCCAAAAGCCTAGCGACCCAGGCCGCATCCACGGCCAAGCAGTTGGCGACCCGCGCCGCCACGGCCGCCCGCACCGCTGTGAGCCGGGCGATCAGCACGGCCAAGAGCCTCGCCGGTCGCGCGTGGTCCACCGCCAAGAGTCTCGCCGGCCAAGCGTGGTCTGGTGCTAAGAACCTCGCCGGCCGCGCCTGGACCACGGTGAAAGGCTGGGGCGGCAAGGTCGTCAGTGTTGCCAAAGCGGTCGGCGGCAAAGTCGTCGGCATCGCCAAAACTGTGGGCGGCAAAGTGCTACGCGTGGCGAAAACGCTGGGCGTAGACAAAGCCTGGCACGCCGTCAAGAGCCTGGGTAGCAAAGCGATCAGCATCGTCAAAGAGGCCGGGGTGGCGCTGAAAAACCGCTTCAAGCCGTTGGTCAATGCTGCCGCCAAGGCCGTGGACCTCGGCAAGTACCTGCTGAACGGAGCCTTGCAATTAAGCCCCGCCAGCCTAGCCTGTCGGACAATGGGCTGTGCCGTGTCCACCCTCGTCAAGCAGGGCGGCAGCAAAACCTCGGCGGCCGCCGATTTCAGCACCGATGTTATCCCCGTGGTCAGCACCGTCAAAAGTACCTGCACCGCGATCAACGGGGTCAACCCCGTTACCGGCGAAAAGGTCACGACGGAAGAGCGCCTCGCCGCGCTGGCTTCTGCGGGTATTGATGTGGTCAGCTATCTGGCCGCGCCGGAGACCTTCGGCGGCAGCCTTGTCGCCGATGAGGAAGCGCGCGCCGCCTTGAAGGTGATCGCCAGCCGTGGCAAATACGCCACGGAGGCTTATGCGCTGTTGAAGGACGGCCCGCTTGCCACCGTGGAAAAGAAAGTGGGCAGTGCCGTTGTCAAGAAAGTCATTGACCGGGTCGTTGAAAAGTACTTCAAGAAAGAAGCGACCCAGGCCGCCGAAAAGGGAGCCACGAAGGCCGCCGCGAAGGCCGAGCCGAAGGGGCTAGAGAAAATCGCCCACAACGCCGGTGATGCCGCAGTGGGGAAAGTCGTGGACAAGGCCAACGAAGCTGACAAAAAGGATGAAGATCAAACTGCACCCGCCGGCCAATAGGCGGGCGCAGTATCCGCAACGGAAAAGCGTCAACGCACCCGCTTCAACTGCCATACACACCCGTCCGGGACGTGTACGGCAGTTTTGCCTATCTATAGTAATTCAGATAGTGATCTAGAGAAGCGACAGGTCCAGCAACTGCGGAGTTTGCACCCCCCGGTGCGAACTCCGCAGGCAGCGCGTCGGTCGCACCTGGGGGTGCGACCTCCTCTTTCTTAATCTCCAGATCATTAGCTGAATTACTGATAGTAGGCCAAGCAGCCCTATTTGTCAGGCTGGTTTGTGCTGTAGCAGCGCATGGCCTGCGCGGGGTTGGCGGTACTTTCGCCTGTTGGAGTGGTACACGCGGTCCTTCGCAACAGAGCAGCGCAGGGCGTGCGCGCGGTGGACGGTGCCAACCAGAGGGTTTAAATGCAAGCCAAGTCACCCTAACATCGCCGTGTTCCCGTGTTTCGGTGGTGTCGTTCCTCTCGCCGCCGCCTTGTCAGCGGGGGAAGGCTCTGGTATCATGGACCAGAGATCCGCGTGACTTGTATCCGGCCGACCTGCGGGTGACGCAACAGGCGGCGGGGTTCCAGCAAGAAATCCGCCCCTATGACCAACGCCCGCGCAGCCGTGACCGGCCTGCTGCTGCATTGTGCCCTCGCCATCTTCTATACTTGGCCGTTGCTGCTGAACTTCGGCGGGACGGGCCTGACCCCCGGCGCTATCATCGAAGACCGCGATCAGAACCTCTGGAACTTGTGGTGGGTCAAAACGGCGCTATTGGACTTGCACACCAATCCCTTCCACACCGACCAGCTGTATTGGCCGACGGGAGTCAGCCTGCAATTCCATACCCTCAACCCGTTTAACGGGCTGATCAGCATTCCCTTCCAGCCTTTTGTGTCGCTGCCCGTCATCTATAACGGCATCGTGCTGTTCTCGTTTATCCTGACCGGCTGGGGTGCCTACCTGCTGCTGCGCTACTTGTTGGCCGCGCAGCCCGGCGACCTAGTCGGCGCGGAGCCGGCGCGGACGGCAGCGGCCGCTGTGGGCAGCAGCATTTTTGCCTACTCCGCCTACCACTTGGCGACGCAGCGTGGGCTGTTGCAACTGATCAGCCTGGAATGGGTGCCGCTCGCGGTGTTGGGGCTAATGCAGGCGGTCCATGCCGCGCCGCGCTGGGCGGACTGGCCGGCGTTTGGCCGCTGGTTGCTGCGCCGTGCTGTGCCCGCCGCCTTTTTCCTCGTGCTGGTGGCCCTGGTGGACTGGTATTACGTGATGTATACCCTGCTGTTCACCGGCTTCTATGGTCTCTATCTGCTGGGGCGCGCACTGCTGCGCCCCGCCCGCAACGGGGCCGACTCGTCGTGGGGAGCGCGGTTGCGCCCGTTGGAGTCGCCGGCGCGTATCGCTATCTCCGTCGGGCTGTTTTTTGTCGCCGTCGCGCCGCTGCTGCTGCCGATGTTCGCCGAATTACGCACCGCGACCTATATGCGCCCGGCTGCCGGGGTGGCGGTCGAAAACTCTGCCGATTTGGTGGCCTTTTTCGCGCCGCCGCGCATCCACCAACTGTGGGGCCGTCTGAGCGCGTTCCGGCTGCAATGGCCCTTTGGCGCGAACACCTACGAAGTCTATCTCGGCTACACCACGCTGGCGCTGGCTGGCCTGGGGCTAGGGTGGCGACGACGACCTAACCCCCCGGCCCCCTTCCCTACGAAGGAAGGGGGAGAGGACGGACGACCTAACCCCCCGGCCCCCTTCCCTACGAAGGAAGGGGGAGAAGACGTTGGCGAATCTTTCAACAACTCAACACTCAACACTCAACACTCAACACTCGTCCCCCTGCCGAGTCGGGCGTTTTGGGCGGGCGCGGCCGGGATCTTTTTCACGTTGGCTTTGGGGCCGCAGTTGCAGGTGAACGGGGTGCCGCAGGCGTGGGCGCAACCGATGCCCTACACGCTCATTGAGCGCATTCCCGGCCTCAATATCAGTCGCAGCCCCGACCGCTTTGCCATGCCGTTGATGCTCTGCCTGAGCGTGCTGGCCGGCTATGGCGTGCTGCGTCTGGTTGCGGCGCTAGCACGGCGCGGGCGGGGGGGCGGCGGTATGGTCGGTGGGTTGGCCGCCGGGTTGCTGGCGCTGCTGGCCTTAGAAGTGTGGCCGGTGCCGGTGCCGCAACTGCCCGCGCCGATCCCAGCCTTCTACACTCAGCTAGGGCACGACCCCAGCGACTACGCGATCCTGGAACTGCCGCGCGAAGACAGCTACTGGCACGGCGCGTTTCGGATGTACTTCCAAACCGCACATCACAAGCGCATCTTTTCGGGATACATATCCCGTGAGTTCTACCACCCGTTCTTGTGGAGTACGCCGGGGTTTATGGAGTTGCAAAACCCCGACGGGCTAGGGGATCTGTTCGCGGACGGCCCGGACCAATGGTTGAGCGCGCTGGCCGACAGCAATACGCGCTATGTCGTGCTCTACAAAGCAGGCTGGCGACCGGAGCCGGCCAAAGACGAGACGGCGCTGTACCGGGCGGCGCTCACCCGCGTCCTCGGTGCGGCGGTTGTCGCCCAGCCGGTGCATAGCGATAGCGACTTGGACCTCTATGCCGTGCCTGCGCCCGCCCAGCGTGTACCCTACTTGGCGCTGGGCGGCGGTTGGGCCGAACGCGAAGCGACCCCTGCCGAGAGCCACCGCTGGATTCGCAATGTGGGCACGTTGGAAATCCACAGCCCGGTCCCGTGGCATGGGCAATTGGTGTTTCAGGCGAACACGTTACGCGACCCGCGCCCGTTGGCCGTCAGTTGCGCCACTAACCCCGCCACGACGCTGACCATAGACGGCGCACCGCGCGAATATCGGGTAGACTTGGGGCAGATCCCCGCCGGCCTGAGCGTCGTGTCGCTGACCAGCGCGGGACCCGTGCCGTCGCCAAAGGAGTTAGGCATGAATGAGGATGCCCGTTTGCTGGGGGTCGCTTTCAGCAAAGTGGCGTTGGAGCGGTTGCCGTGAGCGGGCAGCCCTGGCGCTTGAAGCTGTTGCCGCCGCGCAAAGACCCCGCCCTGCCGCGTCTGCCGCTTGTTTCCCTGCCGGAGCGCGGGGCGGCAGGCACCGGCAGCCCCACCCCGCCGCCCGCCCGCGCCCGCCTGCGGCTGCGCTTGTCACGACCGCGCCCCGCCGGGTGGAGCCGCTACACGTTAGGCTTGCTGGGGGTGTTGGGCCTGGGCTTGTTGCTGCGCTTGCCCTTGCTGTGGGCGGAGCCGCTGGACACGCCCAGTGCGCCGCAGGCCACGATGGCCGCTTTCGTGCGCCGCTTGGCCGTGAACGGCGGCGACCTGCGGGCGGGATTGCCCTGGCAGGGGCCGTTGCCGTTAGATGTCACAGCGGGCTTGCCGCTCTATGCGTGGTTGGTCGCCTTGTTCAGTCATTGGGGCGGGGCGCAGCCCTGGATCGGGCGCGCCGTGACTGTGGCAGCGGCGTTGCTGGCGACCGGGTTGCTGTTTGTTGTCATGCGCCGCTTGGCCGGCGGGCGGGCGGCGGTCTATGCCGCGCTGTTCCTCACCCTGGCTCCCTTGGGCCTCTACTATGGGCGCGCCTATCTGCCCGATGCGCTGGCCTGGGCCGCCGCCGCTGCGGCGTTGGCGGCTACGCTGCGTTGGCGCGATACGCTGCTGGCCGACCGCCCCCACAAGCGCGCCTGGGCCGTCATGGCCGCTGTGTGCAGCGGGGCTGCGCTGGCGGTGGCTCCCAGCAATCTCGCGCTGTTGCCCGCGTTGCTCTACCTGGCCCGCCCCTTGCCGCGCAGCAGCCTCGATCCGCAAGCGGCCTCGCGCTCACCGCGCCCGACCCTGCTGTTCCTCGCCGCGTGTCTTGCACCGTTGCTGCTGTGGCAGGTGCTGATCCGTAGCGGCGGCAGCAGCGTGGAACTGGACCCGGCTTTCGGCGGCGGCGGCCTTGCTGCGACGCTGGCGGGGCTGGAGCAGGGCGCGTTCTACGGCTTGCTGGCGGGGCGGCTAGTCAACAATACGCTCACCTTCGCCGGCTTCCTGCTGCTGTTGGCTGGGCTGGGTCGTTCGGCGCGCCAACCCTGGCCGTGGGTCTGCCACCTGTGGCTGCTGGGCAGCTTGCTGGGCGTGCTGGCGCAAAACGTGCGCTTGGCCGCCGATGATTCGACACTGGCCCCCCTGCTGCTGCCGTTGGCCGCACTGGTCGGGCTGGGCGCGAACTGGCTGGCGACACTGCCCGCCGTCATTGTCGCCGCCTTGCGCGGCCACGAAGAAGCGCCGAGCGACCTGGATGCCGATGCCGGCGACGGCACGCCGCCCGACGAATCCGATGCGGCTCCCTGGATCGAAAATCGCCGCCCGCTGCGTGGCGCGGTGCGCCGCACCCCGTCGGTGGCGAGCCGCCGGCAGGCGAATTGGCCGCACACGCGCACCCTGCTGCTCCGCCTGGGCA
>JALYUO010000423.1 GCA_030853735.1 Chloroflexota bacterium | reverse complement strand
TTCGTGTATTCGTGGCCCCATTCGTGGCCGGTCCGCCGCCCCATCGCCGGGTGGAACCGCCTCCTACACTCCGCCTGTTAGGGGGCGGCAGGCTCACTGAGCGGAATCGTTACGAAACTTTTAACATCTCCGTGTCTCCGTGCCTCCGTGTTGTCGTCGTCGTTGACGGCCCACGGCCCACGGCCCACGGCCTACGGCTCACAGAAGGAGAAAAAGCCATGTTAATCGTGATGCGAATCGGGGCCGAAGAGGCCGAAGTGGAAGCCGTGATGGCGCGGGTGCGGGCGCTGGGCAATACCCCCGTGCTGGCACCGGGCACCGAGCGGGTGTGTATTGGGATGTTGGGCGATGAGCGCGGCATCAATCCCGACGAGATCGGGATGTTGAGTGGCGTGGATCGGGTGGTGCCGATCCTTGCGCCGTACAAGCTGGCGAGCCGCGATTTCCACCCAGACGACACGGTGGTGCAGGTCGGCGATCAGGCCATCGGCGGGTCGGAGGTGGTGATCATGGCCGGGCCGTGTTCGGTCGAGAGTCGCGCTCAGACGCTGGAATTGGCCGAGAGTTTACATAATATGGGCGTGCGGATTTTTCGCGGTGGTGCGTTCAAGCCGCGCACCTCGCCCTATGCGTTCCAGGGCATGGGCGAGGATGGGCTGCAAATCCTGGCCGAGGTGCGCGCCCGCTTCGGCATGGCAATCGTCACTGAGGTGATGGGCACCGACGAGGTGGGCCTGGTAGCCGAGTACGCCGATATGTTGCAGATCGGTACGCGCAATATGCAGAATTACCGCTTGCTGGAAGCGGTGGGCCAGCAGCGCAAGCCGGTGCTGCTCAAACGCGGCATGAGCAGCACGCTGGAAGAACTCTTGCTGGCCGCCGAGTATATCCTGAGTCAGGGCAACCCTAATGTGGTGCTGTGCGAACGCGGCATCCGCACCTTCGAGCCGTCCACCCGTTATACCTTCGACGTGAACGCCATTCCCATGCTGGGCTTGCTGACCCACCTGCCGGTGATCGCCGACCCCAGCCACGGCACCGGGCGCTGGGATCTGGTCATCCCCATCTCGCGCGCCGCAGTTGCCGCCGGAGCCGACGGGGTGATCGTCGAGGTCCACCAACACCCCGAAGCCGCGCTGTCGGACGGTGCCCAATCGTTGCGGCCCGCCCGCTGCGCCGAGCTGATCGCCGATCTACAACGCATCAGCGCGGCCATTGGGCGCGGGGTTGCGCTGCCGGCCCTGGCGGGGGTATAACAGCAGGGGAGGGTACAAGGATGACGAGCATTGAGGGGGATCAGCGCAGCATCGAAGGCGATCAGCAGCGCAGCGATAGCCTATCTGTGATCGGACCGGTGCAGCGCCTGCTGGGGCGGGTGACGGTGCCGGGCGACAAGGCGATTGCCCACCGCATGGCGCTGTTTGGCGCGCTGGCCGATGGCGACACGGTGATCCACGGCTTCCCGCCGGGCGAGGATTGCCGGGCCACGTTGGAGGTGGTGCGCGGGTTGGGCGTGGCGGTGGACCAGGACGGTGACACCGTGACCATCCACGGCAGCGGGCCGGCGGGCCTGCGCGAACCGGATCACCTGCTGTTCTGTGGCGGATCAGGCACGACTATGCGGCTGGTGGCGGGCCTGCTGGCCGGGCATCCGTTTATGAGCATCCTGGACGGCAACGCCCAACTGCGGACCCGCCCGATGGACCGCGTGGCCGCGCCGTTGCGCCAAATGGGGGCGCAGATCCTGGGCCGGGCGGGCGGCACGCTGGCTCCGTTGAGCATCCAGGGCGGCGGGCTGCGGGCCATTGAGTACGAGCCGCCAATGGCGAGCGCGCAGGTCAAGACCGCCGTGCTGTTGGCCGGGCTGTTCGCCGAGGGCCGCACCGTGGTGCGCGAACCGCAGCCCAGCCGCGACCATACCGAGCGGCTGCTCAAAGCGATGGGCGCGGCAATCAGCGTTACGCGGGCTGGGGCCATCCGCGTGGAGCGCGGCCCCTTGCAGCCATTGACGATCCAGGTGCCGGGCGACATATCCTCCGCCGCGTTCCTGCTGGCGGCGGCGGCGCTGGTGCCCGATGCCCAGGTGCGGATCGAAGGGGTGGGGGTCAACCCCACGCGCACCGGCATCCTCGATGCGCTGCGGGCGATGGGCGCAGAGATCCGCCTGGATAACGAGCGCAGCGAACACGGCGAGCCGGTGGCCGATCTGCTGGTTGAGGCGCGGCCGCTGCGCGGCACCAAGATTGACGGTGCGCTGATCCCGCGCCTGATTGACGAACTGCCCGTCCTGGCGGTGGTTGCCAGCCAAGCTACCGGCGTGACCGAAGTGCGCGATGCCGGCGAATTGCGCGTCAAAGAGAGCGACCGCATTGCCACTATCGTCAGCGAACTGCGCGCGTTGGGCGTGGCGATTGAGCCGTTGGCCGACGGCTTCCGCGTCGAAGGGCCGACCCCCTTGCGCGGCGCAGCGGTGGATTCGCATGGTGATCATCGCATCGCGCTGGCCCTGCTGGTCGCCGGCTTGGTGGCCGACGGGGTGACTACGGTCAGCGGCATGGATAGCATCAGCAAAAGCTATCCCGGTTTCCCGGATGCGCTGGCCGTGCTGGGGGCACGCATCGAGGCCAGCCCGTTGCCGGTGGTGGGGCTGCATCTGGCAGACAACTCGCCGGCCGCGCTGGGCCTGACCGATGGCGGCTGAGACCGGCCCAGCGCGGCGGGTCGGCTTGATCGGCCATCCGCTCGGCCACAGCCTGTCGCCGGCCATGCAGGATGCCGCCTTCGTGGCGGCGGGCTTGCCCCATCGTTACGAATTGCTGGATGTGCCCGCAGATGGCCTGCCGACCCTGCTCCAGACGATGCGAGTGGGCGGCTGGCTGGGCGGCAATGTGACCGTGCCGCACAAGACGGCGGTCGCGACCCTGCTGGACGAGTTACGCGGCGATGCGGCGGTGCTGGGCGCGGTCAACACGATCCAGGTGGAGGGCGCGCGGCTGATCGGCTATAACACCGACACTTTCGGCTTCGAGGACTCGTTGGCCGCGCAGCCCGATTTGCGGCGGGGCGCGGGGCAGGCGGTGGTGCTGGGCGCGGGCGGATCGGCGCGGGCGGTGGTCTGGACGTTGCTACGCCACGGCTGGACGGTGTGCCTGCTGGCCCGCCGGCCTGACCAAGCGGCGGCACTGGCGGCTGCCTTACCCCAGGCCGACCGGGTCACGACCGGTGCGCTCGCTGCGCCCACCGTCGCTGAATGCTTGCGCGGGGCGCAACTGCTGGTCAACACCACACCGGTGGGAATGTGGCCGCACGCGCACACCGATCCGTTGCCGCCGAACGTGCGGCTGTCGCCCCATCTGTTTGTCTATGATCTGATCTATCGGCCCTACGAAACGCGCTTGTTGGCCCGCGCTGCTGCTGCTGGATGCCGCACCAGCAATGGGCTGGCGATGCTGGTGGCGCAGGGAGCCGCCGCCTACACGATCTGGACCGGCCTGGACGCGCCGCGCCGCCTGATGCGAACCGCCGCCGAACAGGCGCTACTTGCGCTGGGAGATTCCGCATGATGCACCGTTTCTTGACCGGCGGCGAGTCGCACGGCCCCGCCCTCACCGTGATCATCGAAGGCATTCCCGCCGGTTTGCCGTTGCCGGAGGAGGCGATCAATGCTGACCTCGTGCGGCGGCAAGGCGGCTATGGGCGCGGCGGGCGGATGCGGATCGAAAAGGATGCGGTGGAGGTGACAGGCGGCCTGCATGACGGTGTGACCACCGGCGGCCCCCTCGTGTTCCGCATCGCCAACCGCGACTATGCCAATCAACAAAAGCGCGCCCAGCCGCGCATCACCGCGCCGCGCCCCGGCCACGCCGATCTGGTCGGCGCGACCAAATACGCGCTGCCCGATATGCGAATCGCGCTGGAACGCAGCAGCGCCCGCGAAACGGCGGCGCGGGTGGCGGCCGGCGCGGTGGCGCGGGTGCTGCTGGCCCAGTTCGGCATCCAGGTCGGCAGCTATGTCGAATCGGTCGGCGACGCGCAGGCCACCATCCCTGATACGGATTACGCTGCCTTGCAGGAGGCCGCCGAAGCCTCCGAGATGCGTTGCCCCGACCCGGCGGCGACTGAAGCGATGAAGGCGCGGGTGGACCATGCGCGGCGCACCGGCAACACGCTGGGCGGCATTTTCACCGTCTGGGCCACGGGCGTGCCGGTGGGTCTGGGCAGCTATGTGCATTACGACCGCCGCCTGGATGGGCAATTGGCGGGCGCGATGATGAGTATCCAGGCGATCAAAGGAGTCGAAATCGGCTCGGCATTCGCCAACGCGCTGCGCGAGGGCCGCGATGTGCATGACCAGATTTACGCCGGCCCCGCCGGGCCAGAGCGCCATACCAACCGCTCCGGCGGTCTGGAAGGTGGTGTAACCACCGGCGAACCGTTGCTGGTGCGCGCCGCCATGAAGCCGATCTCGACCACGATCAACCCCCTGACCACGGTGGACATGGCGACCGGCCAGGAGACCCCCACCACCTATCAGCGCTCTGACTTCTGCGCGGTGCCCGCCGCCGCCGTGGTGGGCGAGGCGATGGTCGCCTGGGTGCTGGCCGAGGCGCTGCACGCCAAGCTGGGTGGCGACAGCTTGGCCGAAATGCTGGCCCGTTGGCCGCTGCCCCGCGTGCCCCATTTCGATGCCCTGCCTGCGGAGTAGCCTCCCTTTTCAACACGGAGACACGGAGATTTACGCAGGATTGATCCGCGAAGATTTCGGGTAGTTATAGTCTTTCAGATAATGATCTGGAGAAGCGGTTGGCCCCGCTGCCACTGAGGAGTTTGCACCCCTAGGTGCGAACTCCGAGGGCAGCGCGTCGTTCGCACCTGGGGTGCGAACTCCTCTTTCCTAAGCTCTAGATCATTATCTGAAAGACTATAGCAGAGTACCAGGCAAACATCAATTTATATGAAACGGGTCAGTCTGCGCTCAGAAGGAACCCCTGTCATTCTTCGCTGCGCTCAGAATCCGGCCTTACCCCAATCTAACCCTAAATTATCACCCCACCTCACATCTCGGTAGCGCCGGATTCTTCGCTGCGCTCCGAATGACAGGGTGACATTTCTCGTCAGTAGAGCTTGAACAGTGGTCTCTCTTCGCGCTACTTCGCGGCTCTTTGCGGATCAACCACCCCGTTCTTCGCGTTTCTTCGCGGCCCTGCCCGCATCAAAAGCCCTTGCCCCTGTACCTTGCGCGCTGTACCAATCTTCCGCTTTCCCTCGCTGATGCCGATATATATAGTAGAAGAAACCCACGGGATCAGGGTGACATATTCCCCTAAAACTGGACAAATCCCCCAGGATCGGGTATAATTCTTTAGAACAAAAGTTCTAAAACAAAACCCTGTTTAGAGCAGGTGCGGGTAGTTAGCAGACGCAATTTGCGGCAGGAGAGAGACCGATGGAGACTTTACGAGAAGTGAAAACGCAGGCTACGACGATGGCGGCCCCCGAAGCCGCCCGCATCCTGTTTAACTGTGCAACCCTGTTGGAGATGGACGGGGCGAACACTTGGCGCGTGGCGGCCTACCGCAATGCCGGGCGGGTGCTGCTGCAACTCGGCTACCTCGCGCCGCGCGTGGTCGCCAACGACGAGGCGCTGCACGCGCTCGGCTTCGGCAAGCGCCTCTCCGCCAAACTGCGGGAACTGTTCACCACCGGGCGGTTGGCCTTTTACGATGACTTGGTGGGCCGGCAACCCTTGCCCATTGCGCGCCTGATGCAGGTGCCCGGCATAGGACCGAAAACGGCGCTGCGTTTGGTCAACGAACTGGGCATCCAGTCGCCGCAAGCCCTGGCCGCCGCCGCGCATCGGGGGGAAATCCACCTCGTGCGTGGCTTCGGTCCGCGCCGCGAAGCCCTGTGGGCGAATGCGGAATGCGGAATGCGGAATGCGGAATATGACGAGGCAGTGGGTGGACCTGAACGAGCGTTAGTCGCCGAACTGCCGAGGGCGGCGTAGTCATGGGGCACACTGCGGACCCATTCCGCAATCGGCAATCCGCATTCCGCATTCTAGAGGATGATCTGCTGGCGGCATTGAGCGCGGAGGAGGGGGTAGACGCGGCGGCGTTCCTCGACGGCGTGCCGGTGGACGCTGATCCGCTGGACGGCGCATTAGATGCGGCGACGGACGATCCGACTGCGTTCGCTGTGCTGGACGGGGCGGAGCCGGACATCGCGCTGGACACGGCAGACGTGGATGAAGCCGATGAGTCGGGGGAGATCGCCATTGCGCCGCCACCGAACATCCCGCCGCCCGATGCGTTCGGCCCAGCGCGGGAACGCTTCGGCTTGACGGCTACGCCCGCGCTGACCCTGCAACCGCGTAGCTACCAGCAGGCCGCGCTGGATGCCTGGATCGCGCATGGCGGGCGCGGCATGGTCGTGCTACCGACCGGCGCGGGCAAGACGGTGCTGGCGCTGATGGCGGTGGCCCATGCGGGCGTGCGGACGCTGGTGGTGGTGCCGACGATTGAATTGCTGCATCAGTGGCGCGAAGCGTTGGTGCAGAAACTGGGCCTGCCCGAAGCCCTGGTCGGCATGATCGGCGGCGGCGTGCGCCAGAACCGCCCCGTCACCGTCATCACCTACGACTCGGCGGCCATGCCGCGCCGCAAGCTGGACAGTTGGGGGCTGCTGATTTTTGACGAAGCCCACCACCTGCCGGCCAACGCCTACCGCCGCATCGCCGAGCGTGCGCCCGCGCCGTTGCGCCTGGGCCTCAGTGCCACGCCCGACCGCAGCGACGGCCGGCACGCCGATCTTGCCACGCTGGTAGGGCCGGAAATCTACCGCCAGGGGCCGCGTGCGCTCTCGCGCGACCGTCACATCGCCGCCTACCGCGAACGGCGCGTCTTTGTCAGCCTGAGCGCCGAGGAGCAGAGCCGCTATGATGCGCTGACCGCCGAGTACCGCTGGTATCTGGCGACCCACCGCAGCGACCTGGGCGGCTCCTATGGGCCAGGGATGTTTGAGGCGCTGATCCGGCGCAGCGGCTTTGACCCCGCCGCCCGCCAAGCCCTGGCCGCCCAGCGCAAAGCGCGGATGCTGGCCCTGAATGCCGAGTCGAAAATTCAGGCCGTCGAAGAACTGCTGGAACGGCATCAGGCGGACAAGGTGATTGTCTTTTCCGAGTACAACCTGCTGGTGGACCAAATCAGCAAACGTCTGCTCCTGCCGGCCATCACCTACCGTACCCCGGCAGAGGAGCGCAAAGCCACGCTGGCCGCCTTCCGCAGTGGCGCATACACCAAGCTGGTCACGGGCCGTGTCCTCAACGAGGGCGTAGACGTGCCCGATGCCAACGTCGCCATTGTCGTCAGCGGCAGCAGCACGCCACGCGAATACATTCAGCGCCTGGGGCGGGTGTTGCGCCCCAAACCCGGCGAAGCGGTGCTGTACGAACTGGTCACGCGCGGCACGTCGGAAGAACACTCCGCCCGCCGCCGCCGGCCCAAAGAGGAGCCGGAGTCGCCACTACCGAGTGCGGCGTGAAACGTGAAACGTAAAACGTAAAACGTAATGCGTAATGCGTACTATAGATTGCTCTTGATCCCCGTCATGATTCACGTTTTACGTTTCACGTTTTACGTTTTACGCGGCACGCCCCAGAGGAGAACCCATGTCCACGACCGCATCGTTCAACCGGCAGACCCTCAAAAAGACTGTGCGCCGCTCGGCGGGCGATGGGCGGGTGTATATCTATCCCACGCGGCTGGCAACGGCCCCGGCGGCGCGGCGGCGCGAGGTGGCGGCGCAACTGGGCATCGCTATCCGCTATTTTGAGACGATGGTGGGCCAGCGCCGCGCCGCGTTCGACCCGGAGGCGCTGATCGCGCTGTTCGGCGACCCTAAGCTGGCGCGCGGGTTGGTGGCGGCATTTGCCCGCTACTATCGCTATCGCCCGCTCAAGCCGGGTGAAGTGGTGCCGCCGGCCGTGGCTGATGGGCTGTATGAAAAGCGGCTGGCGACTCCCGCCGCGTTGCGTGCCAACCTGTTCCGCGCCATCAATACCGCACCACAGCATGGCTACACGCTGGAGGCCGACCGCGCCGATGTGCTGTCCCACTTCGGGGCCGACCTGGGGCTGGACCCGGAGCAGGTGGCTGATTTGCTATGGCTCGACAGCGCCGAAAATTGGCTGCTGACGCGCTTGGCCCAGCCGCAAGCGGCGGATCTGATCGCCGTCTACGATTTTCTCGCCATCGAAACCGTGCTGCGCTACGCCAGCCAGTTAGACCTGGAGTTCCGTAGCCCGGTGCCGCCCGCCGTGGGCCGTGACCTGCGCCTGTTGCTGGGCCACTACGATCTGCGTTGCGCGGTGGGCGAAGAGCGCGCGGATCAGCCCTGGCGGGTGACAGTGCATGGGCGGGCGGATGCGCGCGGGTCATGGGCGCGGCACGGTATCCGCTTGGTGCGTTTGCTGGTGCGCCTGCTGGCCGCGCATCCTGGCTGTCTGCTCGGCGGCGAGGCGCAGATCGAGCTGACCGCCAGTGCGGTGCTGCGGCTGGATGAACCGTTGCTGGCGGCCTTGTCGGGGGACACAGCCCCCTCCTACGGGGACACAGCCCCCTCCTACGGGGACGGGGTGCCGGTGTTGACCCCGGCGGCCTGTGCGGATTTGCGGGCGGCGGGCTTACCGCGTGGCTGGGCGTTGCGGCTCGACCCGGAGCCGTTGGTCTATCCCGGTGGGGTGGTGGCTCCGTTGGTCATGGCGACGCGCCGGGATCGGCGGATTTACGTCCTGGCTGTGAACAGCGTGGCCCATTTGGATCGGCTGGAGCGCGGCTTGGCAGCCTTACGCGGGCGCGCTGAGTGGCTATTGCTGGTCGCGCCGGAGGTGGCGGCGAGCGGGCGCACCTTGCCTGGGCCGCACTTGGTCTATACGCCGGGTGAGCCGCTCGATCTTAAGGCCGTGGTCGCACTGCTGGTGGCGCATTGGGAGCAGCCCCTGCCGGTCGCTCTGCCGACGGACGCGCCTTCGACGGTGGGGTTGCTGCTGGGCCGGGTGCGGCGCGAGGGCTTGGTGCCGGTGGCGGCGGTGCGCGAGGCATTGGGCGATGAGCCGGCGCAGGGTCCGTTGCCGGGCGGGCGCGGCGTGGAGTATATCCCCGCAGTGGGCTTGTGCAGCGCCGGCTTCCTGGCGCGTGTGCGCGAACTGATTGATGAGCAGCTCGAGTTTTTCGCCGGGCGCTTGGTCACGCTGCCGCAATTGACCGGCACGCTGGCCCTCAACCTAGCCGGGGCCGAGGCGGTCGGACTGCCCGCGCTCGAACGGCTGATCGCCGCCTTGCCCGACTATGTGATCGTGCCGCGCAAGCTGTTCGACCCCTATGTGCGCCCGTTGGCCCATGTCACCGCCGGTCGTGGGGCGGCGACGGCGGCGGCGCTGGGCCGGGCGGCTTAATGCGGAATGCGGAATGCGGAATGCGGAAAACGTAAGTAACTCGTCAGCCTCTGATTCTTGTCATTCTGAGCGCAGCGAAGAATCCGGTTGACGGAACGGACGACACCACGGAGACACGGAGGCACGGAGACTTTGTAACGGTTCAGTCGGTAATGAGCAGCCGGAGACAGCATAAGCGAGACTGTAGCAGCGCGGGGTGCTGCGCCGGACTCGTGGGGGGTAGTGCGACCGTTCGCCGGCACACGACCCGCAACACGTCCGGCGCAGCACGCCGCACTGCTACAGTCCTTTCCCGCAGCTACCCGCCAGACTGAACCGTTACAAAGTCTCCGTGCCTCCGTGTCTCCGTGGTGTCGTCCGTTCTGTAGCGCCGGATGTGTGCAAGTGCAAAGAACGCGAAGATCCTCAAGAAGCTTCGCGTGCTTCGCGTGCTTCGCGTCTTTGCGGTGAGATGCGCGTTACTTCACATCCACTGTGAAGGTGCCGCCGTCGCTGCGCCCGAACACGTCGGGGAAGTAGAGCAGTTTGGCCTGCGCGGGCTGGGCCATATAGGTGCCCGGCGTGGTGGCGCGGGCGAAGTATTCGTAGCTGTAGGTGCCGGGGCCGACGCTGTCGGCGAATAGCGCCACGCGGTCGTCGCGCACTTCGACGCGGCTGAACGGACCCCAGTAGCGCCACCAGGGGAAGTACGGCTCAAAGATCCCTCCGCGCACGCTACTGGGAGCCACCGCCGTGCTGCTGCCTTCATCGCCCGCAGCACCGACCGTGCCCTGCGGGTTCGGCGGGCGTTCGCTGTCGGCGGTGGTGTTCAGCGACCCGTTGACGGCTTCCAGGCCGGCAGGCAGCGGGTCTTCGACCATCAGGTAGTAGCTCGTGTCGGGTACGACGAGGCTGAGGCGCACTTTCACCAAGTCGCCCGCCGTGATATGGTCGGTGCGTTCGGGCTGCCCACCGCTGCCGGGCACCGGCATCCGGTAGTATTGGCGCGAGATCGCCAGCCCTTCGCTGCGCGCCTTGATGCCCTGGCCGGGCAGATAGTAGCGCAGGCTGGCGTGATAGTACAGCTTACCGCTCTGGTTGGTGCGCGTGATGGTCAGCGGCCCAGCCACGTTCTGCGGCATTTGGCTGACCGGCGCGGTCAGCGTCACAGTTTGCGTCAGCGTGCTGCGGTTGGCGGTGCCGCTGCCCAGTGCCTTGCCGAACAGTTGCACGTCCCAGGCGTAGTCGGCGGACAGTTCTTTGGAGGCGCGCATATAGTCGGCCAGCCCGATCAGCGTGATCGCCGTGTCCTGGGTCGAGAGCCAGTGACCTTCGCGGCTGGCGCTCATCAGCCAGCGCACCGTCTTGGGGATCAGCGCGTCCTGCGGGGCGATCTGCACCAGAGCATCCAGGGCCAGCGCGGTGGCGCGGGTGTCGGTGCCCATCATGTAGTAGTCTATCGTGTCCTCTTCCCAGTGGGCCAGGGTGCTGGTCTGCTTGGCGGCGGCGGTCAGGCGGTCGAGCAGCGCGCGGGCATCGCTGTCGCGGCCCAGGCGGTGCAGCGCGATAGCCAGCCAAGCAGCGGCATGATTGCTGAGACGCGCTTGTTGGGCCAGGATGCGGTCGGGTTGGTCGCCCGCATCGGCTTTGGCTGCGTCGGCGTTGAGCAGGGTCAGCACATAGAGCATATAGGCGCGCTGATTGTTGTTATACTGCTGATCCAGGCCCGTAGGCGCGCTTTCGTTCAGGAATTGCAGCAATCGGGCACGCCCGCGCTGCATCTGCTCCACGTCCGGCTTGTAGCCGGCATCGCGCGCGGCGGCCAAGCCTTGCAGCGCGTAGGCGGTTAGGAACGGGTTGCTGGTCAGGTCGTTTTCCCACCAGCCCCAGCCGCCGTCGGGTCGCTGCAATTCGGTCAGCCGGGTGAGCGCGTGGGCCATGATGTCGGGCAATTCGGTGCGGAACGGCGTGGCTACCCCTTGATCCGCATAGACTTTATCCAGCGTGATCAACGGCAGGAAGCGGCTGACGGTTTGTTCGGTGCATTCGTAGGGGAAGGCTTGTACATAGCGGATGCCGTCCACGGTGCCCGCCGCCAGCGACGGCGCGATGGAGACGACCAGTTCGCCCAGTTGCGGGTTGATGCCGTAGGGCAGGAAGATCGTTTCCGTGGCCGAGTCGCCGACCTCGCCGGACGTGGCGACGGCTTCGGGCGCGACCAGCGGGTGAACCGGGATGGTCACGTCAATGGCATCACTCAGGGCGGTTTCTCCCGCAGGCAGGCCGGCGGTGGCGCGCACCGTGTAGTGCAGCGTAGTCGTCACGCCGCTGCTCACCAGGATGGCCCAGGTCTCGACCGCCTGTTCCCCGGCGGGGATGGTCAGGGTGCGGGTGGATTCGCGGTTCATGCTGTAGGCCGCCGCACCGCTCACGGTGAGGTCTACCTCGACGGTGAGCGGGCCGGCGGTGCCGTTGCGGATGATCGCTTGCGGCGCGGCCTGATCGCCGACGACGAGGAAGCGCGGGGCCACCGGGCGCAGCAGCAACGGCTGAGTGACGGTGAGCGGCACGCTGCCCGCCCCCACATGGAGTTGTGCGGCGGCCCCCGCTGCTTGGCTGCTCAGTCGCCAAGTGGTCAGATTGTCGGGCAGGGGCACCTGCACGGTGGCCGTGCCGCTTGCGTCGGTGGTGATTTCGGCTTGCCAGAAAGCCGTGTCGCGGAAGTCGGTGCGGATCTTGGCCGGGGCGTTGTTGTCGAGGGCTTTTGACTCGGCCTGGGCCACGGTGCTGCGTGCTGCGCCGGCGGCAGACGGGGCAGCAGGCGCGAGGTCTCCGCCGGCATCACCACCTGTCTTCGGCATTTCGTTGTTCCGGCCATTAACGTAGCCGTGGCGTACCGGCAGCCCCACCCCGCCGGCGGTGTACGAACTGGCCGTGCCCACGCTGAGGCCGCGTTCGCCGTAGAAGGTGCCCAGCAGGTCCGCCGTGTTGTCGCCGGCCAGCGCGTAGATCGCTTCGTCTACCACGGCCAGCGAGACGCGAGCGGGTTGCCCCTGGCCGTCCTTATCGCGCGTGTGGATCACCACCGGTGCGCTGCTGCCCGGCTTGAATGTTTTGCCTTGCGGCTCAATGCTGACGGTCAATTTCTGCGAACTGGTATCCAATGTGAGATTGACAAAGCCCTGTTTCATGACCGGGATCAGCGGCTGCGGCGCTTTGGTGGCCGCGTCGGGAGCCGCCGGGTCGAAGCCGATCAGGGTCAGGCCGATATAGACGTTGGGCAGGTCGCCATCGAGCAGGGGCACGTCTACCGTCGGCGCGCCGCCGCGTAGATCCACCACTTGCACGCGGCGCAGATGGCCGCGTTCCACCGTCAACAGCCCGGTGGCCTGGGTGAACGGCGACGTAACCAGGATGTGCGCCGTGTCGCCCACCTGATATTGCTTCTTGTCGGCCACTAGCTTCAGCGCGTTGGGATTATCTGTGCGCCAGGAGACGTTGCCCGCGTCAGGGTCGCTGACCCACAGGCTGGTGCGGCTTTTGAGGGCGTGGCCGCGCGCATCGGTGCTGGTTGCTTCGATGCGGTAGTTGCCGCCTTGCGGCGGGGTGAACAGCAGCGTGGCGCGGCCCTGTGCGTCGGTGGTCGCGTCGGCCTCGCCCACTAGCTTATCGTCGGGCTGCCAATCGTAGCCGTAGGGCGTGCCTTCCAGCGGGACGCGCTTCCACTCACTGCGGATATAGCGCACATGAACGGCGGTGTTGGGCTGCACCCGCCCGCCGGTCGTGGCGTTGTCGTCGGGGGCGATGGTCCGCAAGCTGATCGTGATCGGCTGGCGGGCGGTCGCCAGTTCGACAGCCGCCGCCACGCCGACATAATACTGGCCCTGGTGGATGACGGCGCTGCCCCGGCCGGCGACGGTCTGGTTGCTCAGGTCTTGCACCTGCGCTTCCACGCTGACGACTTTGCTGTGATCAGTGGTGGTGATCGGGCTGCTCAGGTCCACCGTCAGCGTGCCGTCTGCGCCGGTGCGCGCTTGGTAGGTTTTGCTCCAAGCCGGCTCATTGTTGCTCGGTCCCCGGTTGTAGCTCCACCATTGGTCCTCGTAGTCGTTGAAGCTCCAGGTCTCGTTCGTAGCGGGGTCGCTCCAGTAGAAGTAGTAGGGGCCGGCCTGGAGGTTCAGCGTGGTGGTCACACCGGCCACCGGGCCGCCGAAGTAGTAGCTGGTGGCGACCGTTGCCGTGAGCGGGTCGCCGCTGATGGCGCTGGGGTGCGCGGGGTTGACGCTCACCTGAAAATCCGGCTTGCGGTACTCCTCGACGCTGAAATAGGCGCTACCCAGATTTTGTGCCTGCATCGGCTCATTGGGCGCGCTGAACATCAGATTGTAGCTGCCCGTCGGCGCGTCTTTGGGCAGCAGAAACTCGCCGTCGAATGTGCCGGCAGGCGACACGGTGGCGGTGCCGTCGTAGATCGTTTGGTCGCCCTTCGCGTTGGCATGGACTTGGATGTGGACCGTCGCACCCGCTTGGGGCAAGCTATAGCGCACATCGTCATCCAGCCGCACTACGCCCCGGAAATACACTTTTTGGTCGGGCCGGTAGATGGGCCGATCCGTATAGACGGCGGCGCGGTATTGACCGGCGCTGGGCTGCCCATTGTAGTAGCTGCCGCTCAGGCCAAAGTCGTAGGGCTGGATGCCTTGCCCCCAACTGGAGACAACCAGCGCCGTGTCGTTCGGGCTGCCGGAGAAGACGGCGCTGCTGTAGTTGTGCGTCTGGTCGGGCAGCGGAAGTTTCAGACGTGCGACCCCGTCCGCGCCGGTCGTGCCGGTCACGCTGGGCGGGTTGCTGCCGCTTTCGCCCCATAGAACGGCGCGCAGCGGGTAGTTGGCCTTCGCTTTGCCGCTGCCGTAGTCCACCGCCCAGACCAGCAGGTTGTCGCCGTCTTGCTTCATCGTTAGCCCGGTGTGGCCGGCGACGAACACCACATAGTCGCGCAGCGGCTCCGGTCCCATGTAGCTGGGCGCGGGGGCGGTGGCTTCCAGCACCCAGTAGCCGGCAGGCAGGCGGTCGCTCACGCCGTCAGGGGCCACTGGGATGGTGAACGCTTTGGCTGGGCCTTTGCCGCCCGGCACCTGGATCGTCCAACTGCGTTTGCGACTGCCGGGCACCTGCTGCTTGTAGTCGCGGATCAGGCTTCGCATATCGCTTTCGTTCAACTGATAGAGGTTGAGCGTGAAGCTATCCAGGTTGGGCGCTTCGACGCGCAGGCGCACCGGCGCATCGGCCACCACCGGCTGGAACTCTCCGCCCAGCAGGCGAATGTCGGGCGGCGGTGGACCGACTTTGGCGGTCCACGACTCGGCTTTGACCAGCGCGCCGTAGCGGTCTTTGAGGCCCGCTTTGATCGTGAAGCGATACGTGGTGTCGGGGGCCAGCGTCACATGGTCGGTCATGACCACGCGGCCCTCCGGCTCCACCTGCCACTGGCCCAAGAAACCGGTGGGGCGTGGCTCGATGGTGATCAGGCTACCGAAATCTTGACCGGCGGCCAGGCCGTTGTTGAACGAGACCGCCACGTTGCTGCCGGGCGCGTTTTCGCGGTCGGAGGCCGGCTCGCTGGCGATGCGGTGGGTCTGCTCGACGGTGCGGAAAGTCCAGGCTTGCGTCTTGGGGTCGGCCGCCACGGCTTCGCCTTGTGCCGGTTTCAGGCTGCCTTCCAGGTGGACGTTGAGGGTCTTGCTGAACGGCAGCAGGCTGGCGGGCGTGTAGGTGACAACATCACTGGCCGGCGACCAACTGAAGCGGCCCTGCACGTCGCTCACGCGCAACGCGGCTTCCACGCTGGCGTGGTCCATCGGCTGATTGAAGCCCAACACCAGCGGCGCGTCAAGGTCCACGTTGCCCGCGCCGTTGGGCGGGCTGACGCTGATCAGATCGGGCTGAATCGTGGTGAACTGCCATTGCAGTCCCTGGCTGATGCCCACGCCGGCGGCATCGGGCAGGCCGGTTTGCACCGCCACGCGATAGGTGGTAGACGGCAGGAAGCCCGCAGTGGGACGAAAGCCGAGCGTGGCCGTGCCCAGCCAGACGAAGCGCCCGGCCACCGCCGGTTGGATGCTCACCCAGCGGCTCACATCGGGCTGGGCATCGAGCGCGGTCAGGGGGATCATCGGGCGGGTAAACTGGACGCTGATCAGTGTATCTGTGATGACGTTGCGCGCATCCGGCGCGGGCAATGTCCGCAGAATGCCCGCCGGCGGCGCGGTGCTGAAGCGGGCACTGACCGGCGCGGTGATCGGCGCACCGGCGGCGGTGGTCGCGGTGCCGATGGTGATGGTGTAGGCGCTGCTGGGGGCCAGCGCGCCGGCGGGCGTGAAGAGCAGCGT
>JALYUO010000461.1 GCA_030853735.1 Chloroflexota bacterium | reverse complement strand
GGCGGGCAGCGGCAGGTCGGCCCCGCTACGGAGCAGGCCAATCAGCAGGTGATCGATCCCCAACTGGGCGGCTCCCGCCATACGCGCGACGGTTTCGGCCTGCTGAAACACTTTTTGGGCGGATTTGGAGAAATTATCGTACACGGGTCAATCCGGCTCTCTAGCTAAAGCTGGGGCCGCGCCCCGCGTAGATGGGTCTACTGCATTGTACAAGAGGCGCTGGGGACTGTCAAATTGGCCCGCCGACCGCGCAACTGCGCGGCACAGGCCACGTTGCAATATGCACATTCAGCCCTTTGCGGCGGTCCTACTTTATCAGGAGCGGAGAGATCACAGCTATGAGCAACCCGAACAAGATGGAACGCGACGATTATACCGGCGAATTGCGCCCCGCCGCGGGTGGGGGCGATGTGCTGGACCTGGGGCCGGAGTTCCTGGTCGAATCCGAAGAAGCGGACTTTGAGCGCGACCCCGGCACCACGGATGTGCCGGATGTGGTGGAGAACGGCGAGGTCTACTTCCCGCCGACCGATCCGGTGGTGCGCCCCGCCGATAATGCGGAAGGGCTGGAGGTGCAGGGCGGCTTTGCCGATACCGCGCTGGACGATCCCGACGAGTCGCCTACTCCGGCGCGCATCAAATATAATGATGAGGACATCGCCGACCGCGTGATTGCCGCGCTGCGTAATGATGCCTACACGACCGACTTGGCGATTGATGTGGACGTGCAAGATGGCGTGGTCTATCTGCGCGGACGGGTCAGTTCGCTGGACGATGTGGAGCAGGCCGAGGAGGTGGCCGGGCGGGTGGACGGCGTGGAAGATGTGGACGAGGAGCTAGAAATCGTCTGATGAGCAACCCCTTCCTCCCCGCCGCGCCGCCGCTGCCCCGCTCAGTCAAAGCGGTAGACCTGCATATGCACAGTCCGGTCAGTGACGGCTTCTGGACCACGGCGACCCTGCCACCCGCCGCCCGCGCGCTGGGTATCGGGGTGATCGCGCTGACCGACCACGACGATGTGACGGGCGTGCCGGCGATGATCGCCGCGTGCCGGCCCTACGGCATTACCGTGATCCCCGGCGTGGAAATCAGTACGGTCTTTGCGACGGTGGGCTACCATATGCTGGCCTATGGCATTGATCTGGGCAACGCCCCGTTGCTGGATACGTTCAACCAGGGGCGGGCCTACTATAACCAGATGTGTCATGCTGCTATTGACGAACTGGCGCGGCGGGGGCAGCCGCTGGACCCGGCCAAGTCGCCGCAGATCCTGGGGGAGGGGGTCAAAATCTATCATCTGGTGGCGGCGCTGATCGAAAACGGCTATGTCGCGAACATGAGCCAAGCCTACGGCTTCGTCAATCAGGCTGGGGCGCATTACGGTTGGAGTCTGCCGATGGAGGAAGCGATTGCGTTGGTGCATGGCGCGGGCGGCGTGGCAGTGATCGCCCATCCGGGTCGCGCCGAGCCGGGCTTCACCGCTGCGAGCGAGGCGGCGCTGGACGGGATGCGCGCCGCCGGCTTGGACGGCATCGAGTGCTTTCATCCTTATCATACACCGGACAATGTGACCTTTTACGAGAGCTACGCCCAACACCACGGGCTGCTGATCAGTTGTGGCTCGGATACGCACGGGCCGGGATCAAGCCCGCGAATGCTGACCGCCTGGCCGGCGGGTGACTGCCGCGCCCTGCTCGAACGCTGTGGCATCGCCGTGGCCGAAGGAGATCGCTAATGCCTGCCAAACCTATTCCCCTGGTCGTTCTCGCCGGTGTGGGGGCCACGCTCGGCGCGGTGGCGGTCTTCGCCAAACTCTCGGAAGAGATCTTGGAAGGCCAGTCGCTGGCCCTGGACACGGCGGGCGTGGCGTTGGCTCGCCGGCTGCGTAGCCCGCTGGCCGACCGTGTGCTGTCGCTGGTGACGGCGACCGGTGAGCCGTGGGCCTTGTGCAGCGCCTGCGTGCCGGTCGGCCTCTACTGGCTGCGTCAGGGCCGCCGATCTGATGTGGTGGTGCTAGGCTTGGCCCTAGGCGGCAGCGGGGTGGTCAATCAGGTGCTGAAACACTTTTTTCACCGCGACCGCCCCGCCCTCCAACTACGCCGCGCCCACGCTAGTGGCTACAGCTTCCCCAGCGGCCACGCCATGATGACGCTGAGTGTCTATGGCACGATGGTCGCGCTGACCCTGCGCCATGCGCTGCTGACGAAGCAGGCGGGTGCGGCTTTGCCCCTGCCGCCCGTTGCGCTACTGTGCTTGGCTGTGGGCTGGAGCCGGGTCTATTTCGAGGTCCACTATCCCACCGATGTGCTGGGTGCCTGGGCCGCCGGCACGGCTTGGCTGACCACCTGCGCGCTGGCCCGCAGCGGCATGGAGCCGGAAGAAAGCTGAGGCTGGGCGGGACCGCCGGTGCGTAACTGTTCAGTCTAGTCCGCGTGTCGCCCGTAGGCGACGGAGTGTAGGAGGGTGGCTCCGCCCCGCGACCGTGGAGAGCGGGG
>JALYUO010000389.1 GCA_030853735.1 Chloroflexota bacterium | reverse complement strand
GGGCGACGGCTTGCGCGGCGGCGGTCGCCGGATCGGGCACGAGGCGGCCCAGCAGGGCGACCATCGCCGCATCGCGCGTGCCCACGCCGCTAACGCTGACCGGCACGAGCGCGGCCACGGTGGTCAGCCCGACCAGCCCGCCGACTTGCGCCGCATCCAACCGCAAGCCAATCGCCTCGGCCAGCAGCCAGACGCGCACGGTGCTGACGGCGAAGCTGGCGACCGTCCACGCCGTGGCGACGATCAAGTGTTGAGTGTTGAGTGTTGAGTGTTGAGTAGGGGACGGGACGACGGAGTGTTGAGTGTTGAGTGTTGAGTGTTGAGTTGCGGTTAGGGATTGAGGATTGGGTTCAGCGTCTGACCCCCGACCCCCGACCCCTGACCCCTGACCCCTGACCCCTGACGACCGGCGACCGACCATCCGCAGCAGCACATCGCGGCGGGCCACGACGATGACGGCGGCGACGGCGGCGAGGCTGAGGAGGACGACCGCGCCGACCCCGCCGCCGAAGTCTGCGCCGAAGACGGCGAGGCCGAGCGCGGCGAGCGGGGCGAGGCCGGCTAGATCGAATAGGCGGTCCAAGACGCTACTGGCGATGGCTGCGCCCAGACGGTGGCCGCGCGCCTGCAAGGCCCAGGCTTTCACCAAGTCGCCCGCTTGCCCCGGCGTGAATGCGCCCGCACCGAGGCCGATGGCGTAGAGCCGCCACGCCTCGCCCATGCCCATCACCACGCCCAAGCCACGCGCCAGCACGCGCCAGCGTTCGGACTTGATTAGCACGAAGGGAAAGTAGAAGCCAACCGACAGCGCCACCAGGGTCGGGTTAGCCTGCCCCAGCACGCGGGCAATATCGGCGGGCCGCAGTTGGCCGCGCCAGACCAGATAGCCGATCAGCGCCAGCAGCAAGACCAGCCCGGCCCCGCGCAGCAGCCACGCGCGGCGGCCGCCTTGCGGCAGTGTTGAGTGTTGAGTGTTGAGTGTTGAGTTGGGAGTACGCGACTCTCCTCCCCCGCCGGACGGTAGTTCTGAGTTCTGAGTTCTGAGTTCTGAGTTAAGGATATGCAACTCCCCTCTCCCTTCAGGGGAGGGGTTGGGGGAGGGGTCGGGTGAGCGGTCAGCGATCATGCAGAGGAGCGGTCGTCTAGCTCCCCCTCCCTTCGTAGGGGAGGGGGTGGTGGGGCGAGGGCGGCGGGGTCGCGCAGTTCGACGGCGCTGCCGCTGTGCGGGGGGGGGCTGTCGTAGCGTTGCGTGCGTTCGAGGCGCATGGCGGCGATTTGCTCGGAGATCAGGCCGAACAGGAAGATAAAGATGCTGGACATGATCAGGATCACCGCGCCGTTGGGGAAGCGATGTTCGAGCGCCAGGGCCACGTTGCCCAGCCCGTAGAGCAGCCCCAGCGCGAACAGCACCGCACTGAGGGGCAAAAACACCTTCATCGGGCTGAACAGCGTCACGATCCGCAGGATGATCACCACGAACTTGGTACCGTCGCGCATGATCTTGATCTGGCTTTTGCCGCCCGCCTTTTTGGCCTCGATGGGCACAAACAGCACGTTATAGCCCGCTTTGATGAACGACAACGTGCTGGTGCTGGGGTAGGAATAGCCGTTGGGCAACAGGTGGATAAACTCCATGATCAGCGGGCGGCGCATGGCACGAAAGCCGGAGGTCAGGTCGGGGATGGGGCGGCCCACCAAATAGGAGGCGAGGCGGTTGAAGAAGCCGTTGCCCAGATCGCGCACTCTGCCACGGGCCGCACCCAGCGTGCGCGCGCCCACTACCAGATCGTATTCGCCGATGCCCGCCAACACACGCTCAATGTCCTCCGGTTGGTGCTGGCCGTCAGCATCAATCAGCAGCACGACTTCGCCGGTAGCCGCGCGCAGGCCGCTTTTGACCGCCGCGCCGTTGCCTTTGTTGTAGGGATGGCGCACCACGCGCGCGCCCAGCGTCAGCGCGGCCTGCGCGGTGTTGTCGGTTGAGCCGTCGTCCACCACGACCACTTCGGCGGCGGGCTTGAGTTGCCGGATCTTGCCCAGCACATAGCTGATCGAGTCGCCCTCGTTGAAGGCCGGGATGATCACCGTCAGCCCCTGCCCGTCCGCCGGTAGGAGCGCGACGGGGGTCGGGGGCTGGGGATCGGGGGTCGGGGGATCTACAATTACCGTGGCAGGTTGCGTTTCGATGCTTGGCTCCCTTGTGTACTTGTCCTATTACCGGTCATTCTGAGCGTAGCGAAGAATCCTGCGCCCGCCACTCTTGCAACAGCGTGGCTTCGCGCTCCGGCGTGAGCGTGACGCGCGGGCGGTCTTGCGGGCTGGGGAGGGCGGCGCGGTCCCAGGCCAGCGTGTCCTGCACCGTGGCGGCCAGCGGGCGGAAGGTGAGGCCCGCCGCCTGCGCCCGTGCGCTGCTCATGCGGCGGAAGCCGGCCATGCTCGCGTCACCTGTTGGAATCCAGAGCGGCAGTTCGGTCCAGGGTTGCACCTCCCGTTCTAGCAAGAAGCTATCGCCTACCCAATGGATGCGCGCCGCCGCATCGCCGGTGGCTTGGCACGCGGCCAGCACCGCGCCCATCATCAGTGCGGAGTCCGGTCCCAGCGCATTGTAGACCCCGGTGCGCCCGGCTTCGACCGCAGTGATGATCCAGGCGGCGAGGTCGCGCACGTCTATGATCTGCACTGGATCGTCGGGACTGCCGGGGGCCAGCACCTCCCCACCCGCCGCCAGCCGACGCGGCCAGTAGGTGAAGCGGTTGGTCGGATCGTGCGGGCCGACGATCAGGCCGGGGCGCACGATGAGTACCCGACCGGGCAGGGCGGCGGTGGCGGCCCCTTCACATAACGCTTTGAGGGGCCCGTAGGTTTCGCCGGCGATCTCCTCCACGGTGGGATCGGCCAGCGTGCCGGTTGGCGCACTTTCGTCTATCCCCGGCACGCTGGGATCACTGTAGACCGAGGCGCTGGAGATAAATGTGTAGTGGCCGACCGCACCGGCTAATGCCTCGGCGCTCACCTTAACCTGGCGCGGGAAGTAGCCTGACGTGTCAATCGCCGCGTCCCAGCGCCGCCCACGCAGGGCATCCAGCGACTCGTTACGGTCGCCGGTGATGCGTTCGGCCTCTGGAAACAGATCGGTCCCGTGCTGTCCGCGATGGAACAGCGTGACGCGATGCCCCCGCGCCTGCGCCGCTTCGACCAAATGGCGACCCAGGAACACGGTGCCGCCCAAGATGAGGATGTCCATCGTCTCTCTTTCCGTGAGCTGTGGGCTGTGGGCTGTGGGCCGTGGGCCGTGGGCGGTGAGCCGTGGGCCGTGGGCGGTGAGCCGTGGGCCGTTTAGTCGGCGGTCGTCAGTCGGTCGGCGGTCGGCGGTCGGCGGTCGGCAGTCATCAATCGTAAGTCGGCGGTCGTCAGTCGTCACACAATACGTTTTACGTTTTACGTTTTACGCGCTTTAGCTATAGAACGCCGCAATCGTGTCCACTACGCGCTCAATGTCGGCGAAGGGCAGTTCGGGATAGAGCGGCAGGGTGATGATGCTGTTGGCGAGGGCTTCGCCCGCCGGGAACTGGCCGGCGGGTTGGTCGAGATCCGCGTAGGCCGCTTGCAGGTGGACGGGCACGGGATAATGGATATAGCGGTCAATGCCGGCGGCTTTGAGCGCGGCCATCAGTTCGGCGCGGCGGTCGGGCGTGCGGACCACGTAGAGATGATGGGCCGACGTGCCGTAGTCGCGTTGGGCCAACGGGGTGACGGGGTGGCCGGCGGCGGCCAGTAGCGTGTCATAATAGGCGGCGCGTTCGGCGCGGGCAGCGTTCCAGGCGCGCAGATAGCGCAGCTTGACGCGCAAGACGGCGGCCTGGATCTCGTCGAGCCGATTGCAGAAGCCCAGCCGCACATGATGGTAGCGGTCGCGCTGGCCGCCGTTGCGGAGTTCGCGCATGATGCCGGCCAACTCGTCATCGTCTGTGGTCACGGCCCCGCCGTCGCCGTATGCGCCCAGGTTTTTGGTGGGGTAGAAGCTGAACGCCGCCAAGCGGCCCAAGCTGCCCGCCGTTGCGCCGCGATACGTCGCGCCGTGGGCCTGGGCTGCGTCTTCGATGATCGGCAGGCCGTGCGCGTCCGCCCAGGCGCGGATCGGGTTCATGTCGGCGGCTTGGCCGTAGAGGTGGACCGGCATGACGGCTTTCACGGCGGGCGTGAGCGCGTGGTCTAGCTGCGCCGGATCGAGGTTGCCGGTGTCGGGTTCTACATCTACCAACGCGGGGATGGCCCCGGCCATAGACACGCCGAGCGCGCTGAAAGTGGCGGTATGCGTCGGCAGGATCACTGCGTCGCCGGGGCCAATGCCCAGCGCGCGCACCGCGATGTGGATGGCATCAGTGCCGTTACTGACCCCGACGCAATGCTTGACCCCGCAGAATGCGGCAAACTCCGCCTCAAACGCGGCCACTTCGCTGCCTAGGATAAACCAGCTCTTTTCCAGCACCGCGTCCATCGCGGCGCGGATCTCGGCTCCGATGGCGAGGTATTGCGGGCGCGTGTCGTTGAGCGGGATGGAGTGCGGGGCGGGGGCCAGGGTCATGATCGGCTCCTTATTTGGCGCGGCGAACGGGCGGCTGGGCGGCGCGGCCCTTGACGGTGCGGCGGCTTTCGCCCTGCACCACCAGCTTCCACCACAGCGCCAGCAGTTGTGTCGCCGTGCGCCAGAGGCGCGGGAAGTTGAAAAACTGCGAGGTGCCGTGGACCCGGTGATAGTGGTGAACCGGCACTTCAGCCACGCGCGCGCCGCTGTCTTGCAGCTTTTTCACCAGTTCGACGCAGATGGTGCCACTGGTGGACTCCAGCGTGATGCGCTCCAGCGCGCTCTTGCGGATCATGCGAAAATCGCAGTCGGTGTCGCGCACACGCAGGCCGAACAGCAGCTTGACCCCATAGTGATAGACTTTGCCGATGATGATGCGGAACAGTGGGTCGTGGCGAGCGATTTTGTAGCCCTGTACCCAGTCTACGCGCGGGTTCATGCGCGCCCAGAGGGCTACCATTTCGCGCGGGTCATATTGCGCGTCACCGTCGGTGTAAAAGACCAGATCCTTCGTCGCTGCTGCGAAGCCCGACCGCAACGCCCCGCCGTAGCCCCGGTTTTGCGCGTGCTGCACCACGCGCAAGTGCGGATAACGAGTCGCCAGATCGTTCAGCACCTCGGCGGTGTAGTCGGGACTGGCATCGTTGACGGCGATCACTTCGTAGTCGGGGGTGAGCCGGGCGCAGGTCTCCAGCGCGGTGAGGACCATGCTGGCCGCCGTGCCGCCGTCATTGTAAAACGGGAAGAACACCGACAGGCTGGGAGCCGATTTGAGCGGCTTCCCCGCCGCATCCACCGCCGGCAGCAAGCCCGGCTCGGCGGCCCAGGCGACTTCCGTCTGCGGGCGGCTCGGCTGGGTTGTTTCGTTGGGTGTCTGATCCATGGGTGGCGTTGCGCTCCTGTCCTGGCTCTGGCGTGCTGATTATACCACAGGGGCGCGGGAGGGACAACGCCCGTCTCAGGGACTACGCATGATCTCTAATGCCAGCAAAGCCTTTTTGATTTCTTCTTGCTGCACCGTGATTCGCTGGAGGATGTCTGCTGAGGTTGCCTTGTCTGCGTTTTGCTGGTGTGCGGTGTGTGGATTGACCGCCTTCAAGTCGTAATTGCGCGCCTCTATCTCCTGTCGGTTCACCGTCCAGCTTTTTCCACTGTCGGCACGATCCGGCAGGCGTTGGAAAAAGTCGGCGAATTGGTCGCGCGTCAACGGGGTGGTCTTGCTAACACGCACCTCCGAGAGATCGTAGTACCAGATGCGCTCGGTGCGCTGGCCCTTCGTGAAAAAGGCTAGGTTTGTTTTGACCGCTGCGCCAACCGTTGTGAAAACACCGACCGGCAGGCTCACAATGCACCACACAGCGCACGTATCCAGCAAAAACTGCTTCGTTTGCACAAACGCTGCGTCGCTGGTACGGAACAACACGCCTTCATCTAGAACGATAGCGCAGCGCCCACCGGGCTTCAAGGCGCGGATCGTATGTTGCAGAAACAGCACTTGGGTGGCGGCGGTTTTGTAGGGAAAACGTAGCTGCGCCGTTTTGCCTTCCTTGCCGCCAAACGGAGGATTGGTCAACACTACATCAAATTGGGCGGGTGCGTCGGCGAACAGACCGTCGTACACGGCTTCCTCAGTGAGCGTGTTTCCATGCCAGATGTGGGGTTGGTCTATGCCATGTAACACGAGATTTGCTAACGCCACAGGATAGATGAGATTTTCTTTTTCGCGGCCAAAGAATAGCGGTGGCCCTTCTTCTGGTTGTGACCGTGCTGTAGTCGTCTGAGAAGCCGCCTCTTGCATATACTCATGGGCTTGCGCTAAAAAGCCCCCCGTGCCGCAGCAGGGATCGTAGACGGTTTCGCCCGGTTGCGGTGCGATCACTTGCACCATGACGCGGACGATTTCACGCGGCGTAAAAAACTGTCCGCCGTCGCCTCCTTTCTCGCCCATTTTAAGCAATAGACTCTCGTATACCTGGGATAAGGTAAACAAATGCGTCGGGTCTATGTCGGCTTGGTGTATGGTATGCACCTTGTCTAAGACGGCCAAGAAATTAGCTTCGGTATCTATTTGCACGCGCTCAGTAGCTGCCACCACTTTACTGAGGATGCGTTGCCGGGCTGTTGCAGCGGGATGATCGGCGAGGGCGTGTAGGTAGGGCAGCAAGCGGCTATTGACAAAATCTTTCACCGCAGTTTGCATCGTTGTTCGCGTCCCGCGCAGGCTACTACCTGGCGCGGCCCAATCCTGCCAGCGATAAGGAGCATATAACGTCGGACTAAAAGGCCGGCCGGCTTGCGTGGCCTTCTTTTGCTCTTGGATTTCCTGTTCATCTAAAATACGTAAGAACAAAATCCACGTAAGTTCCGGTATGTATTGCAAGGCACCGGCGCAGTTCGACCGCCGCATGATGTCGCAAATCGCTTTCACTGTCGCATTGAGGGAGTGGCGCGTTTGCTGCCGTTTTTCGCGGCGCAGCATGGGCGTTGGCTCTAAATCAAGCAGAGGTATTTGGGTCATCAACAGTGTCCTTGCGTTGTCGTGTTTTGCGGCGCACGGGGGCAGCATTGCTCACCCGCTTCTCAACTTCGTGAGTGAATTGAAGATAGCGCAGAATGTGTTGGGAAAGAGCAAAGGGTTCCCGTTGCCGTGTCGTGTGAATCAGGCGCAAGATTTTGCCGGCATTACCTTGATCGGGGGTAAGCTGCCCTAACTGTTTCTTGCTGGGCACTAAAATCCGATCCGGGTCCACCCGGCCACCACGCAAGACGACACTCTGATCGCGCTCATTGGCAAGTTCTGCTGCGGGCACAACCACAAACGAAAAGATAACGGGATACTCACAGGGCGTAGCGTTATCCAGCGTCGCACTATGCCATTCCCAGCCAATCAGAATCACGACATCTATATCTTGTTGAATGAGACTTTTCAACACCTCGAACCGCGCTGCCTGCTCGTCTGAATCGGCATCTACGGCTTTCATTTCAATCCGCACGCGCGGTGTGAGACGCGCATCACGCATATAGAAATCTGGGTATTCATGCGCGACCGCAAACGTTACGCGCAAATCTAAGCCAAACAAGGTTTCTATTGTCTCATCTATATAACGATTGAGCGCGTATTCTAGGATGGTGCCTAATCGTGTTCGGTAGGAAGACAGTTGGCGCTTGTCTAGCGGCAATGGCTCGGTGTGTCTATCCGCTTTCACGAGTTGCCTGGGTGCGAACTGTGCGTTAATCTGAGCTACGGCATCAGGCATTAGGTTAGTAATGAACTCCGCGATCTGATCAATAGATGCGCCGCCTGCGGCAATTTCTGCTCCTATGGTACGTTGTTCTATCGTTCCCAGAGCGGGGGGTTCTGTCATGATTTTACGTTTCCTCAGATTCGTTGGGTGCTATACTAAAATTAGTGAACTCATTGAGCAATGCTTGTGCGTAGAGATCCAGCAGTTGAAGTTGCTCTGCATAGGACCGCTTGGCTTGTGCTATTACGCGAAACCGTGCTGCTAATTCATCCGCAATTTGCTGCTGATCGTCTAGGCTGCTAGGCACTGGCACTTTCAACAGTAATAGGTGGCGCATATCTGTGCGGGGCATCCGTGCGCCCGTTTTTTCTTGCATAGCCGCGTTGACCGTTTCAGGTCGGCGCAGGAGCCAAGCTAGGAAGTCACGGCAGATATCCGTTGCGGGCAGTAGGGGGATCAGTTCGGTAGTACAGCGCCCGGTAAAGGTGGGGACGGCAACTTTGTTCAAGTAGGGTCGCAGTTTGCTGTAGAGGACATGGCGTGTATCAAAATAGTACGTAACGCTTCGCACATTATCCGCAGCAGTAGCTGTAAGTGGGCCACTGATCTCGCCAGTCAAACTTTCTATATGTTCCAGGCCGAGATAAGGTAGGTCACGCGCCTGACTAGAATTGGGATCTACAATCGCACGCTCTGGGCGACAGATGCTGCCAATTGTGCGGTAGCTCCATGTTAGGCTCAAAAATACAGCAACTCCATCTGGGGCGGGGAGAGGAACTCGCAGCCGGTGGGGGTGATCAGCACTTCTTCTTCGAGGCCGCAGTAGCCGACGGGGGTGTCTACGCCGAGTTCGAGCGTGTAGACTTGGTCGGCGGCCACGGTGCCGTCAGGGGTGCTGCCGTAGCGTTCCCAGCGCGGGCCGAGCAGGGTGCCGCCGTCATGCGTGGTGCGGCCCACGGTGTGGCCCAGCGCGTGGCCGTATTCGGGGTAGCCTGCGTCGGTGACGAAGCGGCGGGCGATGGCATCCACTTCCCAGCCGCGCATACCGGGGTGCAGGACCGTGGCTGCCGCCTGGATCGCGCCGGCCACAGTGTCGAAGGCGCGCAGCACCTCCGGCGGCGCGACGGTCTCGCCGGGGGCGCGGCAATACCACATTCGCTGCTGGTCGGTGCAGTAGTCGTCTTTGCGGAGGCCGAAGTCAATATTGACCAGCTTGCCGGGGGCGATGCGCTGGTCGGCGTTGGGGCGGGCATGGCCTTTAAGCGAGTCGGTGCCCGCTTTCACGATGGGGCAGTAATCGCGCTCCCAGGAGGTGCCCAGCCGGCGGCGGTCGAGTTCGCTGTGCATGAAAGCGGCGACCTCGGTCTCGCTCTGGCCCGCCTTGAGGAAGCGCGCGGTGCGGGTGAAGATTTCTTCGGCCTCGCGCAGGGCGGCGCGCATTCGGAACAGTTCGCCCGGCGTTTTGGTGGCGCGGAACCCGCTGACAAAGCTCTCCGCGCTTTCCAGCCGCGCCTGGTAGGGCGTATCGGCCAGCATCGTGTTGAGGCGCAGCCACATCCCGTGCGTGATGCCGTCGGCGGCGGCGTTGCCGGGCGAATAATTGAGCGCGATCCGTTTGGGATCGCGTGCGGCCAACATCTCGCGTAAGGTGGCGCTCATGCCTTCGGTGTAGGGCACGACTTCGGCGAACAGGCCACTATTGCGGACACTGTCGCAGTCATGCAGACCGGCCAAGACCGCGTGCTGCCCGTCGGCGCTGATCAGGATCGCGGTCTCCCAGGTGAAATCGAGGTCGCAGATCAAGGCCATGCTGGGGTCGTTCAGCGTGCCGGTTTCGCGCACAAACAGCAGCCACAGGTCAATGCCCTGTTCGGTTAGCAGTGTTGCCGCCTGGGCCAGTTTCTCGCGGTAGATGTCCATGTGCGCTCCCTGTGGGCCGTGGGCCGTGAAATGTGGGCCGTGAGCCGTGGGCTGAGGGCCGTGAGCCGTGAGATGTGAGCCGTGATTAGGTCGTGCTTCTCGGTTCGTGCTATGTTGTACCATAATTTGTGGTGGGCTGCAAGGACGCTGCGACTTGGTTAGCGGCCCAGGTATTTTGTTTGGATGTCGGTGAGGTGGCCGTTGGCGTGGCCGACGAGGATGTAGGCGATGGCGCGCACGCTGAACTCGGCGGTGCCGGCTTGCCCGCGCCGCAGCCAGTCTCCCGGCAGCAGGCTGCGGAACAGGTGGGCGCTGGCTTGACGCAGCAGGGTCCATTCCTCCACTAAGTCGGCCAGGGTGCGCCGGTTGTAGCCTGCTGCCTGTACGTAATCGTCTTGCTCAAAGCCGGCCAGCGGGGTGGCATCCTGGCGGGCGAAGCGGTGGGCGCGGTAGGCAAACACCCGCTCCACATCGCTGAGGTGGCCGATGATCTCTTTGAGCGTCCACTCGCCGGGCGCGGGGCGGGCCTCGGCCTGAGCCTCGCTGATCCCGCGCAGCAGGTCATGGACTTGCGCCACTTGCTCGCCCAGCAGCGTCTGGATGTCGCCCTCCGGCACTTGGCGGACGTAGTTGGCGTAATAGGGGGCATATTCTGTCGTATCGGGGCGCTGGTTGTCGGTCATACGGTGGGTTCTCCCTCCTAGCGGGTCCATACATTGCGCGAAGGACACTTTCGGGGGACACAGCCTCCTCCTACCTCAGCCACAGCCCCCTCCTACCTCAGTCGTCACAGCTCACGGCTCACGGCTCACGGCTCACGGCTCACGGCTCACGGCCCCCGGCTCACGGCTCAGCGAACAGGCCGCGATAGAACACGCGCACATAGGGCGGTAGGCGGCGCAGGTCGCCCATGGTGCCGCTGGCGAGGCCGGCGAACATCTCCCAGTCGTTGCGCTCAACCAGCATCCCGGCCCAACCTTGCGCGGCGATGCCGTGGACATAATCGTAGGCCAATCGTTGCGCGGGTGCGTACTGGGGATCGCGCTCTTCGCTGAGGCGCACCACGGCGGCGATCATGCCGTCGGCTTGGCCGGGTTGCAGGCGGCGCTCGTGCCACCAGACGTGGGCGTGTTCGTGCAGCGCGGCCTCGTCTTGCGCGGTGTTGAGGAAGACCAAGCGCCGATCCGGATCCCAATAGCCGCCCCCGCTGGTGCTATGCAAGTCGCCCACGGCGATGTGGCTGGCCCCGCGCAGATAGGCCGCGCCTTCAGCCGTGAACGGGTAGCGCCGGAACAGCGACTCGCGCAGCGCCTGCGCCTCGGCGGTATCCCAG
>JALYUO010000383.1 GCA_030853735.1 Chloroflexota bacterium | reverse complement strand
TTGGCCGCGATAGGCTGTCCTTACCGCGCAGGTCGGGGTCGCGGGCGAGTAGATCGCAGCACAACCAGCCCCATCGCGGCCAGGAGGCCGCTCCCACCATCCGATCTGCTCAACCCAGCGCATGAATCCGAGAACGCATAAGCCCTGCGGAGCCGGGGAAAGCTATTGCCGCCGCACAGCGAATGGCTTATACTGAGCCGATATTTAGCGGCGATACCCTGCCCCACGTCTAAGCCGCATTCCGCATTCCGTATTCCGCATTCCGCATTGGGAAAGGATCACTGCCATGAGCGACCACGCCGCACCGATAGACGAGTTTTTGCAGCAGCACCTAGATAGCTATATTGCCGAGACGGGGCGGTTGTGTGCCGTGCCGAGCGTATCGGCGCTGGGCGGGCCGGCGATGGCCGCCTGCGCCGAAGTGGTCGCCGGGATGCTGCGGAGCCGCGGCTTTACGGTGGAGCTGGTGCCGACGGCGGGCAATCCGATTGTGCTGGGCCGCGCCGCCGGTGAGTCCGAGCGCACGCTGCTGTTCTACAACCATTACGATGTGCAGCCCGCCGAGCCGTTGGAGCTATGGACCGCGCCGCCGTTTGCGCCGAGCCTGCGCGACGGGGCGCTCTATGCGCGCGGCGCGAAAGACGACAAAGGCGAGTTTGTGGCCCGGCTGGCGGCGGTGGATGCCGTGCGGGCGGCCCACGGCGGCACCTTGCCCTGCGGCGTGCTGTTCGTGGTGGAAGGCGAAGAAGAGATTGGCAGCCCGCACATCGCGCAATTTGTGCAAGACCATAAAGCCGCGCTGCGCTGTGATGCCTCGATCTGGGAGGAAGGCGGGATTAACGCCGAAGGCCGCCCAACCGCCAGCCTGGGCCGGCGCGGCATCCTGTATGTGGAGCTGGCGGTCGAGACGATGCGCCGCGATGCCCACTCCGGCGGCGCGTCAGTGCTGCCCAACGCGGCGTGGCGGCTGCTGTGGGCGCTGGGCAGCCTCAAAGGGCCGGACAATCGCATCCGCATCCCCGGCTTCTACGACGCAGCCCAGCCGCCGTCCGCCGGCGACTTAGAACTCTACGCCAAATTGCCGTCGGACGAAGCGGTGATGCGCGAGGATTACGGCGTGCGGGAGTTTGTCAACGGGCGCACCGGCGACAGCTTTATGCAGGCCAATTTCGACCCCACCTGCAACATCGCCGGCCTGACGGCGGGCTATCAGGGCGCGGGCATGAAGACGGTCATTCCGGCGCAGGCGACGGCCAAAGTAGACTTCCGCCTGGTGCCCGATCAAGACCCCGACGACATTCTTGCCAAGCTGCGCGCCCATCTGGATGCCGCGGGCTTTGCCGACGTGCAGGTGCGGCGGCTGGGCGCGATGTGGCCCGACAAGGCGGCGGCGGACGATCCATTTGTGACGCTGACCGCGCAAACCGGCTTGGAAGTCTACGGCTTGGAAAGCCGGCTCATCCCGACCACCGGCGGCAGCAGCCCCGTCTACGCTTTCGCCCGACCGCTGGGTATCCCGGTGATGACGGCGGGCGTGGGCTACCCCGACTCGCGCACCCATGCCCCCGATGAGCACGTTCGGCTCGACCACTTCCTGAACGGGGCACGCCACATCGCGCGCATTCTCGACGGCTTCGCAGATCTGTAGGAGGCTTACGTCATGCCCGACTCGCCCGCCAACCTCTCCCCCCCACCACCTCCCCTACGAAGGGAGGGGGAGTCTTTGGGTGGTATTACGCCGTCGCTACCCGCTCCCGTTTCAGGGGTGGGGGCGACTCCGCCCCCGTCTAGCTCCCCTCCCTTCGTAGGGGAGGGGTTGGGGGAGAGGTCGGGAAAGCGGGCCTTGTGTGTCGGCATTAACTATGTGGGGGCCGCGCCGGGCATTCCAGCATTGCAGTATGCCGAGGCCGATGCGCGCAGCATGGCCGACCTGCTGGGGCAGCGCGGCTTCACCGTGACCCTGCTGCAAGGTCCGGCGGCAACGCGGCGGGCGATTGTGGCGGCACTGGCGACGCTGGCCGCTGGGCCGGCCGATCTGTTTGTGCTGTACCTATCGGGTCATGGGCTACACGGCGACAGCTTGCTGGACGAAGGGCGGGTCTATTACGCGCCGTTCGATTTCGACCCCACCGACACGATGGTGGCCCTGCCGATGCTCGATCTGGCGACGGCGTTTGAGGGGCGCGTGCGGGCCTACAACGCCTTCGCCTTGTTTGACTGCTGCTACGCCGGGGTGGTGGCCGGCACGCCGATCAACACGAACTGGACGGCGGCGGGCACGCGCTGGGGCCAGGAGATCACCAGCGGTGAGAGCGCGATGCGTGATGCCGTCTTGCACAAACTCACGCCGGCGGACGGCAATGCGGCGGTGGGCAGCCGGGCGCTGGTAGCAGCCTGCCCCGGCAACGTGCCCGCCCGCGAACTGGACAGCCTGCGGCACGGGGTCGCTACCTACTACGCGCTGGAAGGCTGGCGCGGCAAGGCCGCCGACCCGGAGACCGGCCATATCACCGATTCGGGTCTCTATACGTATGTCAACGCGCAGTTAAACGCGCATCACCAGCCACCGTTGGCACGCAGCGCACAGATCAGCGACATTTTGCTGGACCAGATCCCGCCCGCGCGCGAGGCGTTGCGGACGATCCTGGGGCCACCGACTCCCACCCCAACGTGGCCGCCCGACTGCCAAGTGATTGATGGGGCAGCTATTGCCACCGCGCAGGCCGAGGCGGTGTTTCCGGGGGCGGATTCGATGTATGCACGGCCCGGTCAGGCGGCTTTCTGGCAAATTGTGGCCGGCCAGGATGTGCGGCGCGATTTGACCGACCGCCTGCTGGCCGCGATCAAGGCGGTGGGCGACACGCCGGGGATGCACTTTCAGCTGATCACCTCAGCGGAGGGCAACGGCAAGTCTACCCTGCTGTTGCGCCTGGAATATGAACTGGCCCAGGCCGGCGAATATGTACTGATCCCCAACCATGACGGCGCGACGCTGGATGCGAGCGCCTTGCGGACCGCCTGCGCGGTGGCCGCCACTGATGTGGACCGACCGGGGCGGCGCGTCTTTTTGCTGCTGGATAACGCCTACCGCTTCAACACGCCGCTGCTCACCACCCTGGCGACCTTCCGCATCGCCAACTTGACGATCCTGGCGACGGCGCGCTACACCGACCTGACCACCGATGTGCTGCTGCCGGCGCCCTCGTTGCCACTCGATCCTACCCAGCTCGGCCCACCAACGTTTGCGGCAGTGGATTTACCCAGCCTTAATGCGCGTGAAGCTGCGGCGCTGATTGATAAGATCCGCGCCGCGAAGATGCTGCAAAGCAGCGACCCGGCCGCCGTCATCACCGCCGCGCAGGGAGCCGACGGCATCCCGCTGTTGCTGGCGGTCTTGCGGCTAACTAACCGCGACGGCATTGCGGGCTATGTGCGGCGGCGGCTGATCGAGATCAACAACGGGCGCGATCCGGCGGCGGAAGAGCCAAGCCACTGGGAGCCGTTCATGCGGGTCTATTACGCAGTCGCCGTCTGCCGCGCCTGTGGGGTCTATACGCCGCAGGTGCTGCTGCCGGCGATCAGCGGGCTGCCGCCCGGCCAAGTCAACGCGCTGCTCTGTAGCGACGCGAACGGTGGGCAGACCGGTATGGCGCGCGAGTTTCTGCGCGGCGAATGTGGCGGCACTTGGCGCACCGATCATCAAATTATCGCGGTGGCAGTGTTGCGGCGGCTGGCTGGGCTGGAACCGCTGCACAGTTCGTTGCCCGATCTGCTAGATCACCTAGCATCCGCGCCGACTAGTGATCTGCCGCAGGCGGCCTGCTTGGTCGGCGCAATCTTGCTGCACTTTGCCGCCGATCCCGGCCTGTTGCTAGGGGTGGTAGACGACAACGCCCTGGTCGCCCCCCCGCTGCTCGGCGTGACGGATCTGCCCAGCGAGTCGCCGGACGGACCCAGCCAGGACCGTGCGGCGGTCAATGCGATGCTGGACAGCCCAGCCTTCGCCCCGGCGCTGGCGCGGCTGCGAGCGGCGGCTTCCCCGACCGATCTGGTGGCAAGTTGGGCACCGGCCGCCATCCAGGTGTGGCGCTGGCAGGAGGCCGTCACGATGCTGACCACGGCGCTGGCGACGGGCACACTGACGGCGGCGGATACAGCGCGGGCGCATTTCCTGCGCGGCTTGGCTGCCGGGCGCTTGGGGCAACACGCCGCCGCCGTTGCCGATTACACCCAGGCACTGACCGCCTTGCCCGACGATGCAACGATCTTGCGCCGGCGCGCGTTGAGCTATTTGCAACTGGATCAACCCGCCGCCGCCCTGGCCGATTATAGCCGTGCCCTGACCGTCCACGCCGACGATCCGCTGCTCTGGACCCAGCGCGCCGTCACCTTCACCGCCATGCGCCGCTATCCCGACGCGCTGGCCGATCTCAGTCACGCCCTCACCTTACGTCCGGCCTTCCCCCTGGCGCTGCTGCAACAGGCCCGCGCCCAAGCCCTGGCCGGCAACGCGCCCGCCGCCCAGGCCACGCTCCAGCAGTTGCACGCTGCCGATCCCACCGCCACGGCTCCGTTGGCCGCCGACCCGCTGCTGGGGCCGTTGTTGCCGCCATAACGGGTGAACGGCACCACGGAGACACGGAGACACGGAGGTTGCAAATGAGTCTGACTAATCGCGGCTCCCGTTGCGGTGTGTTCGGGCTACTCGCGATCTACTTGGGGTGCGTCTTGCTGCTTTCCGGCGATGACGGGCGGCCCTTCCTAGGGCAGGTGCCGGGTACGCTCGACCCGGCGATTGCTGCTACCTATCCCGCCTCGGCACATCTCAGCCGGATACCTGATCCGGCTCCGTTGACAACGCCACCCTCAACCGCCGAGATATTGCGGGAGCAGTTCTCCGCGCAGTTAGAGATACTGTATAAACAGCCCGGAACGATCATTGCTCACGGCCAAGCACTGCAGCTCACCTCCTATCATTCCCTGAAAGCGTACACCATTGAGCAAGTAGATTTATCCGCCTTCGCTATGCGGCCTGTCCCCGCATCCGGCAACCCAATCCACACGGAAAATGTCCCGGTCAAGCGGTTTTGGCGAGTGAGGGTGAGTGCAGAACCTGGGTCTTTTCCTATGACCTCATTGTTCTACACTATCTGGGCAAACGACACACTGCTGGGACAGAGTGATGGCGGCAGCGATGAGTTGGTGGCGGTTGTCTTTGATAGCCGACTTCTGCCGGAGGGTGCGAGCATCGGCGTGTCTCTCGGCATGATAAAGCCGTATGAAGTGACAGCGGAGCCGATCCACTACACACAGCAGCCTTGAATCCCCATTAGCAGGAAAGTGCATTAGGTAAGCTAAACAACCGTAAAATCTCCGTGCCTCCGTGCCTCCGTGGTGAACGTCCGTCACCAGTCGAGGCTGAAGGCTAAGTCGGTCAGGAGCGGAGTAGCGGGGAAGTGGAC
>JALYUO010000359.1 GCA_030853735.1 Chloroflexota bacterium | reverse complement strand
GGCCCAGGTCGGTCCAAAGCGTGGCGGCTTCCTGTTCGTCGGCAGCGGTCGGGTAGAACTCCATGCGCGTGGCCGGGTCGGCGGGTACACCAAGCGCGCGCACCACGTCGAGATACCAGGCCACTTCATGACGCGCCACATCCGGCGGGCAGGGCACGCGGTGGGTGAGCGCGAAGCCCCGCCCGCCGCTATCCAGGCCCGCCCGCACCCGCGCCCCGGTGAGCCACGCCAGCAGGCCCAGCAGTGGCGAGCGGTCCAGCACCAGCACCGTGTCGGGCCGCACCGCCCGCAACTGCCGCGCCAACGTCAGATAGGCGCGCCACGTCTGCCGGATCGCCGCCGTGCCGACCGGGTCGCTGTCCACCAGCCCCGCCAAGCGCGGATTACCCGCCACCGCCGGGCGCGACCACGCCCCCACCGCCAGCCGGATCTCCGCCGCCGGATAAGCCTGCGCCAGCGCCGCCAGCGCCGCCGTTGCCATCACCAGATCGCCGAAGCAGCACGGCTTGATCACCAGGATGCGGCGGGGATTCCGCAAGCGGCGCGGCGCGCGGGCACGGCTAACGCTAAAGAGCAAGGTGAGTGCGGCATAGACCCCGCCGAGCAAGCGACTCACGCCCAGGCCGCTTGCTGCAACACGACGCGGTAACCGTCGGGGTCTTCAAACGTCCGACCGCGCACATCCCAATACGGGTTGGCGGACGGCACCGGGGCGTAGCCGGCGGCCTGCATTTGGTCCACCGCCTCTTGCCACGCCGCCGGGTCGGGCAGATAGAAGACCAGCAGATTATCGGCAGTGGGGGCGCGCCCGACCGCGTGACCGGGCTGATGGGTGAACTCCAGGTGATACGGACTATCCGGCAGGCCGAGCATGATCCCGTCGAAGCCGTCATGATCGGCGAACGCCCCCAACACCGTCAGGCCCAACCCGTCACGGTAGAAGCGTGTGACCGCCGCCAGATCATCCGTCGGCCGGGCCACGCGCAACTGCGGGATCACGTCAGGCTTCCCCATTCCGCAATCACCCGTCTCCATTCCGCATTCCGCATTCCGCATTAGGCCGGGCCAGGGTCGGCCATCATGATCAGGATGTCGCCCGCGCAGGCGATTTCGCCGTTCACCGTGGCCTGCACGCTGGCCTGACAGATCGGCACGCGCAGGCGCGTGATGGTCACTTCCAAGCGCAGCGTGTCGCCGGGCACCACCTGGCGCTTGAAGCGAATCTTGTCAATCCCGGCGAAAAAGCCCAGCTTGCCCGCATTCTCCGGCACGCTGAGGGCGACAAGGCCCGCCACCTGGGCCAGCGCCTCGACCATCAGCACGCCCGGCATCAGCGGATAGGCCGGGAAATGGCCGGGGAAAAACCACTCGTTGGCCGTCACATTCTTGATGCCCACACCACTTTTGCCCGGCTCCAGCGCCACGAGGCGGTCCACTAGCAAAAACGGGTAGCGGTGCGGTAGCAGTTTCTGGATCTCCACATTGGTCATTACAGTCGTCTCGTCAGCCATGGTCCCTCCTAGGGGTCAGGGGTCAGTCATCAGTCGGCGGTCGTCAGTCGTTAGCACTAAACACTAAACACTAAACACTAAACACTAAACACTCGTCGTCATTCCGCATTCCGCAGTCAAGAGGCGGCGGGCGGCGAGGCCGAGGGCGAGGCAGAGCCAGAGCAGCGCGGCGAGGTGGCTCTGTTCGGGGTTGAAGTAGTAGTGATCAGCCACGCCCACCACCAGCGCGCCCGCGACGGCGGCGGCACTGCCCAGCAAGGCCGCGTCGAGCGGAGCCGCTGCGTCGGGTAGCGGGCGGCGGCGCAACCAGGGCGCGAGCAGCACGAAAAACGCGCCCATCTGCACGGCGAAGGCGGCCAAGCCCAACAGGCCGGTCCGTTCGGCCAATGTTAGGTAGATGCTGGACACGCCGGTGGTCAGGTCCAGTTCGCCGGCTAGGCCGAAGCCGACCCCAAAGGCCGGATAGCGGGCGATGATCGTGCCGGCGTTTTGGAACTCGGCCACGCGCATCAGTTGCGCCTGGTCGCGCAGTTGCACGCCGGAGATGAAGCGGTCCAGGTATTTGCCGCCCAGCCCGGAAGCCAACACCAGCAGGCCCGCCACGACCATCGCCAGGGCAAAGCGCCGGTAGCGCAGCACGCCGACCAACAGCGCCGCCGCCGCCGCCCCCGCCCAGGCCGCGCGCGACTGGGTGAGCAGCAGCGCCAGTCCCTCGGCCCCCAGGATCGCGACGAGCCACGGGCGCGGCAGGCACGGGCGGCGACCCAACGCCTGGGCCAGCGTGAGCGCGAACAGCACCGCCAGCAGCCCGCCGAAGCTGTTGGGGTCCACCGAAGTGCCGATAGTGCGCTCCTGGCCCAGGCCGGGCCCATCCTCCACGAAGCGCAGGATGCGGTCGGTCGGATAGCCGATGCGGCTGAGGGCGCGCAAAATCCGCTCGGCGGTCGGCTGCGGCAAGCGCCACAGCACCAGGCCCACGGTCGCCGCCACGCCGCCGGCCACAGTCAGCACGCGCAACAGCGCGGTCAGCGCCGCCGGGGTCCGCAACACCTGCCCGGCGCTGAAAAACAGGCTGACCGCCAGCAGCAGTTTGACGAAATTGTGGATGATGGACACGTCATGGTCGCGGCCCAGGCCCAGCACAAAGGCGAAGCCCATCACGCCGAGGAACAGCAGCACCAAGCCGTCCAACGGCGTGCGCGCCAGTCCGCGCCAGGTGGGATCGGCGGCGCGCACGCCGGCAAACAGGCTGGTCGCGGTCAGCAACAGCAGCGCGATTTCGAGGAAGGTGGGCGTGAGGCCGATCTTGACGGGCAGCGTAGCGAACGGCAGCAGCAGGATCACCGCCACCGTCAGCCACAGATTGGCCTGCGGGCGGGTCAGCAGCCAAGGCAGCGGCACCAGCACGGCCAACAGCGCGAAGGGGATCAGCGGGTTGCTTGCCGCCAACGCCACGCCGCCCGCCAGACCGAGCGCCAATGCGCCCAGGCCCAGCGCCACGTTCCGCAGCGCCGGCCTAGCGCTGAGGCGCTGAAAAGCGGTCGCCACCGGCTAAATCCAGCGCCGCCACTTGAAATAGGCCAACATCGCGCCGGCAATGGCCGCCATCGCCAGCAGGGCGATCCAGAAGCCGTAAGGATGGGAACGGAGCGGTAACACATCGAAGTTCATGCCGTAGATGCCCGATAGCAGGGTCATCGGCAGCAAAATAACCGTGAGAATGGTCAGCACTTTGACCACATCGTTGGTGCGTGTATTGGTCAGCGAATCGTTGGTGGCGCTCAAGCCCTCGATCACGTCGCGGTGGTCTTCCAGCGTGTCCCAGATTTTGCTCAGATGATCGTTCAGGTCGCTGAAATATTCATCCAGTCCGCTGCCCAGCAAGGGGGCCAGCGCATTGGCCCGCCGCTCCAGGCTCGCCATCACCGCGATCTGCGGCTTGATGGTGCGCCGAAACGCGATAATGTCGCGCCGGATCAGCGAGATTTCGTAGACCGTCTGGCGCACCTTGTCGCCGAAGATCATGTCTTCCACTTGCTCAATGTTGATGTCAATCTTATTTAGTGGCGCGAAGCAGTAGTCCACTAGCCGGTCAATGATGCGGTAGAACAGATAGCCCGACGAACGGCCCATGGCCCGTGCGCGCACCTCCGGCTCATCGAGGCACTGCTGGAACAGGCGCAACAGCGGGCGCAAGTGGCCGGCATGGCTGGTGATCAGGTAATCTTTGCCGACAAAAATATCCACTTCGCTGGAGGTGGTCAGCCGGGTGATTTTGTTGTAGATGGGCCAATGCAGGACGACAAAGATATAATCCTCGCGCTCGTCCAGCTTGGGGCGCTGGATTTTGCTCATCACGTCTTCGAGGTGCAAGGGGTGGAAATGATAGCTGCGGCGCAGCCAGTCCAATTCGCCGCGCCCCGGCCGTTGGATGTCGATCCAGCGCAGGCCGTTCTCCTCGACCGTGCGAATATTCAGCACCGCCGGACGCGGCCCGGCTCCGCTGCTCTCGGTCGCCGGCTCCGGGGCGACAAGCGGCAACAGGGTCTCGCCCAGCACGGCTTTTTCGGCTTTGGTCTGCACAGCGCGGGTTCCTTCCCCTAAGCATCGGCATCAGTCTGCCCATTATACTCCGCGCTGGGGGTGGGGGCAAGCGCGGCGGACAATACAAAACGCCTGTGCTATAATATTCCTAATAGGCAGCCGCTAGAGGCACGCGGCAAAGCGCAGGAGACCGACACGCGAATCTATAGGAGGCATTGGATGGCTGCACTGATCTTGTTGGTAGACTTGCGCGCCGCGCAGGTGGCGACTTATACGGCCCTGCTCAAAGAGGCCGGTTACGCGGTGCTGGACAGCCCAGCGGGGTCGTTGACTACGCCGCTGCGGGGACTGCCGCGCCCGGCCCTGGTGCTGTTTAATTTGGGCAGCGATGTGGCGCTGGGCCTCGGCCAAGCGTTGGCGCTGATTAGTCACCCGACCTTCCGCGGGGTGCCCGTGCTGCTGGTGAACTCCCAGCCCGCCGCCGTGCTGGCCGGGCGCGATCTGACCTGGGCGGGCGGCGTGGTGACATTGCCGATCCCAGACGCGGATTTGCTGGCGCGGGTGGCGCAACTGATCACGCCGGCACCAGGGATCTGAGGGCGACCCACGCCGTGCTTGGCGGGTTACTCCCCCATCCGCCGGTGGGTTCGCACGCCCCAACTGAGGATGAGGAAGTCGGTGGCGTAGACGGCCAGCATGGTGATCGCGCCGAGGGTGGGGGCGGCGGGGTGGGGCAGGGCGAAAGGCCAAGCGATGCCGAGGCCCAGCACTGCGCCCATGACCGCTAGATCGAGCAGCCCGGCCCGTTGTACCAAGCGCGTCTGGCGGCGGGCGATCAGTTTGCCGCGCAAGAGCGCATTGGCGGTGAACACCACCGGCACCGGCACCAACAGCAACAGCGTCGCCAGGGCCGTGGCGCGCAGGGCGGGGGTGGCCTCGTAGAGCGTGTCGAGCAGCCAGCCCGCCAGCGGGGTCAGCACCATCGCCAGGACGAGGGCCGATAGCGCCGCCCCCAGCGCCAAGATCGTGCGGTCGCCACGGGCGCGCCAGGCCGCGCTGGGGTGAATGTCCCAGGCAATCGCCACTTGGCCGAGCGTCAGCGTCGCGCCGTTGATCAGGAAGAGCAGCCCCCAGGCCACGCCCCAGGCGGCCAGGGCCGCGTCGGCCCCGGCGACGGCGGCTGCCGCCAGCCCCGCGCTGAGGATGGGCCGGCCCAGCGTGCTGAGGACCGACGTGCCGGCCAACGGCCAGAAGAAGCGCCACAGCAGCCGTCCGGTGAGCGGGTGCCCGTCGGGGGGCTGCGCGGGCAGGTCGGCCAGCAAGCGCCCGGCGGACACATGGGTATAGGCCGACTCGGCGGTGACGCTGACCAGCATTGCCAGCGCGCCCAACGCCGGGCTAGGGATCACGCCGCCCAGCAGCGGCACCAACAGCCCCAGCGTGCCCAGCAAGGCGACAATGCGGACGGTTGCGCCCGCGCCGACGGCCCGCGAGTGGCCGTGCCGGATCAACGCGCCCTGATGCAAGCGCCGCCAGCCAATCGGCAGCGGCCAGAGCAGGAACACCGCGAGTGCCGGGCGGGCGGCCGCAGCCAGCGCCGGGGGAATGCCCATCACGCCCTCGACCAGCGCCGAGTAGAGCGGCGAAAAGACGACCGTCGCGCCAATCGCTCCCATGACCAACGCCAGCCCGATATAGAAGCGGCGCAGCAAGGCCAACGCTTGGTGGCTGGTCGCCAGGGTGGTGCCGGTCTCGATCATCATGATATGCGGCGCTTCGTAGAGCATCGCCAGCGAAAAGGCGACCACAAACGCCGCCAGCGACTCTTGCGCGTGCGCTTGGCGGGCCAGCACCGCGTTGATAATCGGCGTGTCGGTGGTCATCATCAGCCCGGTAAACACCAGCGGCCCTAAAAAGACAGCCAATTCGCGGTAGCGGGGCGGGGCGGGCAGCGGTTGCGCGCTCACCTGCACCTGGGGCTGGGGTTCAGCCACCGGCAGTTCGGCGATCAATGCGCGCGGGGTGCCAGAGCGAATATGCAACGCGATTCCTCCTCGTAAAGTGACAATCCCTCATTATACCCGATTAGGCGAGCGTTTCAGATCGGGCAAAGCGCCGCAGGATCGCGGAAGGTAATGAGTCCGTCGCCGGGTAGCGGCGGGGCAACGCCTGTAGCCGCGCTGCTTGCTGCGCCGGATTTGTTTCGGATCGGGCACTGTCTAGCGGATGCGTTATCCCCGCGCCCGATCCGGCGCAGCAAGCAGCGCGGCTACAGGCGCGCTGATCCTGATTTTGTCCGCCTCCGCCCGACTGCACCGCTATGGCGTAACTTTATGGCGACAGCGACGTATAAAGGGGTGTATAATACGGTGGGTCGGGCGGGGCCGACCCGCGACCCTTACGCCAGGAGGAGACAGCAGCGCATGATTGGACAAGGCAAGCTCATCGGCGGCATCTTGATCGCGGCGGGCGTGGTGCTGGCCGGCATCATTCTTATGTATGGCTTCGCCAACACCGGGCCAGGCGGCGCGCTGGATCGCGGCAGCATGGGGCTGGTGGGGGCGTGCGCCTTGCTGGTGGGGGCGATCATCGTGGGAGCTGGGGTGTTTTTCTATGTCAACGGCCAGAGCGAGACGCGCAGCTATGCCGAAGTGGACAAGGAAAAGCAAGTGCTGAATGCGGTGCAAGCGCAGGGTGAGCTCAAACTCGCCAACTTGGCCGTCGAGATGAACGTCACGCTCGATCAGATCCGCAAGTATGTCTATGATCTGGTGGGCAAAGGCTTGTTTACCGGCTACATTGACTGGCGCGGCGGGCGGCTGATTTCGCAAGATGCCGCGTCGCTGGCGAAAACCATCCAGGACACCGGCAAGTGCCCCAACTGCGGCGCGCCCCTCAGCTTGGCCGGCAAAGGGCTGATCAAATGTGAGTATTGCGGGGCCGAGTTCTTCCTCAGCTCCAACGCGGGCAGTGGCCCGGCTCCTGCCGCACCCATGCCGCCCACCCGATGACCACTGCTGCTGTTGTAGGCACGCTGTTGCGTGTGCGTAAGGGGAGGAACCTGCTTATGTCTGTGCGACGCTTGTCGCTACGCCCCTCCTCGCTGCGCCTGCCGCTGCTGGGCTTGCTTTTGCTGGGGCTGCTGCTCCCCGTCTTGGCCGCTGCGCCGGCGGTGCAGGCGCAGACGGCGCAGGTGCAAAACTGGGATCAAATCGCGGTCACCGCCCAGATCCAGCCCGACGGCACGATTAACATGACGGAGCGGCAGGACTATGTCTTCGCACAAGGCCAGTTCCACGGCGGCTTTCGTGATATTAGTCCCAAACGGCTAGACGAGATCCGTGATGTGACAGTCGGCGAAGAGGTGTCGGGTGGCACCGTGCAAGCCTACCGGCCCGATAATACCCAGATCGACCTGTCGAATGGTGTATTTGGCCCCGCGCGCACCTACCAGGTGTACAACGATTCGGGTAACATCCGCATCATCTGGTTCTACGGCAACCTGAACGCCCCGGCGCGTAAAACGATGGTCATCCAATATACGGTGGTCGGCGGGTTGCGCTACTATGACGGCGGCGATCAGTTCTACTGGCAGCCGTTCCTGCCCCAGCGGAAAGAGGGGCGCATCCAACGGCCCAGCATCACCGTGCAGGTGCCGCCGAACGTCAACCTGACCGATGGGGCGGTGCGCGTTGCCACCTACCCAGACGGCATCGCCGGCGTGCAAATCGCGCCGCAGCAGGCCGTCTTCACCATCAACCGCCCGCTCGAACCCGGCGACAACCCTGAAGTCCGCCTCCAGTGGCCGCATGGGCTGATCAGTGGGCAAGCCGCACAGTGGCAGGTGAATGAGGCCGCGACCGCCGCCTTCGTCAACAAATGGGGGCCGATTACCACGCTGGGCGTGGGCGGGTTCAGCGTGTTCGCCTTGATCGGTGGCGTGCTGTTCTGGATCCGGCGCTGGTATACACAGGGCCGCGACCCAGTGGCCGGGCCGGTGGCCGCCTATCTGACCGATCCTCCGTCGCCCCTGCCGGCGGGGCTGGTGGGTCCGCTGCTCAACGAACGCGCCGAGGTGCGCGATGTGATCGCCACGCTGTTGGATCTGGGTCGCAAAGGCAACGTGCGGATCGAGGAGACCCGCGCCTCCGAGACCAGCGGCAGCGATTTCCAGTACACGCTGCTGAAGCGGGATACCCCGTTTGCGTTCGAGGCCCAACTGCTGGATGCGCTGTTCAGCGGCCGCGACACGGTGTACCTGTCGGAGTTGAAAAACAGCCTGTACAGCAGACTATCGCCGATCTACGACGCGATGAACGCCGAACTGGTACGGAGCGGGCTGTTCCCCGAAGACCCGGCCAAGGCGCGCAGCCGCAGCTGGGGCTGTGCGCTCGGCTGGTTCGCCCTAGCCGTTGTCAGTGCCGTGGGCGCGTTCGCCGGCAGCACCCTCAGTGCGGCTTTCTTCCTGCTGCCGTTTGCCTTTGCTATCCCCGCAGTGGTTGGCATGGTGCTAGCGGGCGCGATGCCCCGGCGCACCGCCCCCGGCGCAGAAGAGACGGCCCGTTGGCGCGCCTTTGGCCGCTATTTGGCCGATTTGCAACGCTTCGGCAACCTGAGCCAAGCCGCACAACGCTTCGGCGATTTCTTGCCCTACGCCGTGGCCTTGAACTTGGATCAGCAGTATGTGAATCAGTTCAACAACGTGCAGGCACAAGGCATCACCATCGCCAACCCGACCTACTACTATCCGTGGGGTTGGAACGCCTACGGCGGCGGCTACGGCTACGGCAACACGCGCGACATTGGCGGCGGCTCGTCGGGGGGGTTCCAGCCTGACGGCGGGCGCAACTCCGGCCCCGGCGGGATCGGCGGCATCAATGCGGGGATCACCGGCGGCATCGCGTCGCTGAACGCCGGGCTGACCGGCATGATCAATGAAGCCGGCAGCGTCTTTGTCAGCCAACCGGCTCCCTCCGGCGGTAGTAGTGGCGGCGGCTGGAGCGGCGGTGGCGGTGGCGGTGGCGGCGGTGGCGGCGGCGGCGGCGGCGGATCGTTCTGAGTGTTGAGTGTTGAGTGTTGAGTGTTGAGTGTTGAATTATGGCGTTAGGTTGGACACGCGCTCACTGGATCAAAATCCGTCACTCAACACTCAACACTCAACACTCAACACTCAACACTCAACACTCGTACCGTGTTATAATGGGCCTGTCCGCCGGCAGCGACCGGCTTCGGCCCGGCTCAGAGATTTCGGGATCACAACCAGGGTTTAGCACCAGGGTTTAGAAAAGGAGACTGCAATGACCAATGTGCCGGATTATCGCGGACGGATCGAGGGCAACAAGCCACAGGATTTCTTCCACCGGGTCGCCAATATGATTCCCGGCTACACCGGCTACCAGGACAAGGAGCGGCGGCGCGAGGCCGACAAAGAGCTGCGGATGTTCCTGGCACGGCGCTTCCGCGAACAGCACAGCGAACTGATGCGCGTGCAACAACAGATCGCCCGCAGCCGCCACTTGGAGCAGATCAGCGAAGTGGATCGGCTAGGCGGGGTGTTGCAACGCTTTATTGATAAGCTGGAAACGGCCACGCAAGGCTATGCTGGCCTATTTGATCCCGTGAATATCCAAGAGGCTGAACTCGATCAGCTCTACACCTTTGATGCCGCGCTGACCAGCCAGCTACAGGGCGTGACCGACGCGATCCAAGCGGTGGGCAGCGCGGCGGGGCAAGGCAGCGGCGTTGCGCCGGCCGACACAGCGGCCAACGCGCCTGACTTGCCCAGCGCCTTGAGCCGTTTGGGCGGCGTGCTGGACGATCTGCTCCGCACCTGGAACGGGCGCAACGAAGTGATCATGTCGGGTCGGCCCTTGCCCGCCGCGCAATTCGACCACTTCCGCGCTGCTGCGGGCGCACCCGCCGGCGCAGCGCCGGGCGGTCAACCCGGTGGCCCGCTGCCGAGCGGCGGCTATGGTCCCCCGCCGCAGAC
>JALYUO010000457.1 GCA_030853735.1 Chloroflexota bacterium | reverse complement strand
ACCAAGGTGGCATTGGTCGCCTGTAAGGTCTGATTCTCCGCCAGCAGCCGGTCGGCCGCGCCCTCGGTCAACATAAAGCCATTGTAGCACATCCCTGGCACCTTTGCCTGCAATCTGAACACTTACCTGGGAGGTTTTTATGTTTCAGGGAGTGCCCAACACCCGTACCGCGCCGCCAACCAGCTGCCCGCCGCACCGGCCCTGCGGGACGTGCCGGGCACAGGATCGCGGCCCGCGCCGTATGCTGGGCGGCGAATGCGATTGTCCCGTATCGCCGCCTGCCTTACTTGACATAATAATACAGTTAGGGCATGATCCGGGCACGCGATCCGGCGCTCCGCCGCAGCCCGCCGCAGAGGATAGGGGCTGTTGCGCCCCCAGGCAGCGACACATCCCGTTGAGCATCGCCGGCGAGCTATGTGACCCACTACCCGCCTCGCGTCGGGGCTGTGCCACCAGGCACCAGGGGATACCGGCTCCTCGGATAGCTGGTACGCGAGCGCACCCGCCGTTGGCCGCCCCCTGGCACCCCAAGAGAGCAGATGGTCCATGCACGATGTAGCGTCGCTCAACGGAGCATCGCCGAGCCCCGCTGGGGATCGCAGCATGGCCGCCCGCTATGGGCAGCTCATCCTGAGTGATGGCATCGCGACCATCCCCATCACGCTCTATTATAAACAAGCGGAGCTCCAGCTACTGGCGCAGGAGATCTGGTTCGTGAGCGCCATCCTGGCCCGTAAATGGGATGCCGAATTACCCTATCCTAACTTGCACGAGATGGCTACCCGGTCGGGCCTTACCGCGCGCCAGCTGGAGCGCTACCGCGCCAGCCTCGAACAGCGGCACTATCTGGTCGTGCATCCACGCCTCGACCCGATCACCGGCCGCCGGTTACCCAATGCCTATGATTTCAGCGGCCTGTTTGCCCGGCTGGAAGCGTTACTGGCCGCCGATCCGGCACCCCACAATGACATCCGAGCGGAGGAGGCACCGCCTCCACCGGCGAATGGCACAACGCGCGATTACAGCTTTGTCGCGCGCTACGGGCGCGTCATTGCCCAGGCCGGCATTGCCGCGATCCCGCAGGCCTTGTTCACCCATCAGCGGGCGTTGCAGCTTTCGGTCGTCCAGGTCTGGTTTATCTGCTACATCCTGGCGCACAAATGGACGACCGATTTGCCATATCCCAGCCTGAAACTCATGGCCGCGCGCACGGGCTACAGCCAGCAGCATTTACATAATATTAAGGACAGCCTGGTCCAGTTGGGCTATCTGCGCGTGATCGGCCGTATCGGGCAGCAGGGGGGGCAAGATACCAACGCTTACGACTTCAGCGGGCTCTTCACCGCCCTGATCGCCCACATTCAAGGTGGCGCCCCTGCCATGCTCCCCGCTGCTCCCGTAGCTGTGCCGTCCCAGGCCGCAGCGCCCGTCGCCCCCCCCGAGGAAACGCCGCCACTCGCCCTGCCGGCCAGCCCCCGGATTCGGCGCGGCCAGCGGCGCGCGATGGCCCAGCCGAGCGGGGCGACCCCAGTGTACACGGTGCCGGCAGCTCGGCAGGAACTACGACCTACCCTTGAGAGGGGAACCCTGACATTCCCTTTAGATGGGGTGCAGCGTTCCAGAGTAGCAGGGTCTACGACCTACAGTTTAGAGACCCCACCGACATTACGTTTAGAGGGGAGCCTGACTTCGGTTAGGCATGGGACACCGACACACCATTTAGAGGGGACAGCGACAACCTCTTTAGAGGCCCTCCCGACAACCCATTTAGAGGCGACCCTGACCCCCGGTTTAGACGAAACAGAACCCGTTCAAGAAGAATCCATTCAAGAAGAATCAGATTCGAATCGGCAGGCTCCGCTACCCATGAGGCCACGGGGTTCCCGCGGGAAGCCCCCGTGCTCGCCGTACATCGCGGGTGTGATCCTCGACTACTCGCGGGAGTTAGGCGATCCCCTCCACGGCCCGGCCAATGTGACCCAGGCTGGTGCCCTCTGGCAGAGCAGTGGGTTGCCGGAGGAGGCGTTCGTGGCGCAGCTCTACGTGGCGCGCCAGCGCGTCCGGCTCTATCAGGGCAAACAGGGTCTGGGCCACATCGAGAATAAGATGGCCTATTTCTTCTGGGTTCTACGCGATCTCATTCACCCGCCCCCATGCTAACGCCGCTCGCTCAGATCGCTACCGCTACGCGGATCACACTGCCGACCCCGCAAGGCACGGATCAAACCAGTGCCGCCGGCGAAGCACTGGATTCGCCGGCGGTGGCGGGCATGACTCTGGGTCTACGACCTTCGCTAAAGCGTGTGGCGTGCAACGGAAATGGAGGCGCACCGCGGGCCGGAGGGCGGGCCAGCGCGGTCCCCCAACCCCCGATGACGCAGCCGCCGGGCTGCAAAGCGCCCGCACTTGCATGGCCGTTGTGTGGAGCGTACCGGCCACCGTCCATACGCTAGGCGCGCCGGCAGTGGGCGGGGACGTGGGTAGCAGCCCAGCCACACACCCTGCCCACTGCCGGGGACCGATTAGCAGCCGGGGCGCACACTCTGGGGCTGGCTACTGATGACCAGGGATGTGCCGCGCTACACGCAACTGAGCGAGTTTACGCCGGCCACGGGGTGCGCCCCAGTCGGCGTACTGGCGGGGTGGCGGCAGCGGCAGCTTACAGATTGCTTGCGCGGGCCGCTTCGCGCGATCCTACTCGCGTTGACCGACCCGGTGGTGGTATAATAAAGGGGTGATTAGTTGACATAATACCAAAAGCGTTGACACAAAACATCGGCTAACTGTCGCGTTGCTTGGGTGAACGACCCCCGGTTACAAACCGGGAGCTTCGCTTGGCGCTGGGGCGGGGCCGATGCGCCGGGCACAGATCGGACTGGGGGCGGTTGTGGGGCTGCTGGCCGCTGGGCTGGAGCAGGCCGGAGCAGGATCGCATGATTACCCGCTCCGGCTGGCATGGGCGGCGGGTAGGTTAGTGACACCGACCCCCGTGAGTACGGCGCTGCCGACAATTGCGCCGATGGGCGATCGACCGGCGGTTGCGCCCCCTGCCCCGACTATCGCCTGACCGCGCCGCCCAGTGTCAGTGCGGCGACCATTGACCGCGTGCTGACCGAGTACGGATCGCCGGCAGCGGGCAGGGGGCGACTTTTTACGACCTGGGCTTGCAATACGGGATTGATCCAGCTTACGTGCTGGCATTCTATATTGTCTTGACGTTTAGACTATTGGGGGGCACCGCCATAGACGGTCCCGTTGGGCTTACCCCGTTACTATTCCTAACGCCCGGTGCCCGCGCCCGGCTTTACGCCGCCGTTGCGGCACCGAGGTGACCTGGCGCACCCGCGCCCGTGCTTTCCCCGGCGGAACTTCTTTATAGACCACCTTATAGCGCGGCGCCGCCTGCACCGCCTGCCCCCGCGCCCGCCCCGGTGCCGATTTCCCGCGTACTTGGGGTTCCTGCGCCGGGCTACCCAACTCGCCTAGTATTGCCCCCAGCCCCCGTCGCACCTGCGCCGGGGTCGCCGCCCGCGTCCCCCGCTCCCACGGTCGCCGCACGACCCGGTCTAGTTCCCGGCTCAATACGATCTGGTTGCGGACTGCTTCCACGATGTCCGTCCAGCGTTGGAATTGCTCCGGGGTCCGTAGATGCGCCCGTTCCCACAGCAGATCCTGCTTGCTGAAGCGGTAGCCGTGTTCCATACTGAAACGCAGCCGATAGCTCGGCCACACGTCCGCCAATGGCACCGGCTCCGCGCCCACCCACAGGAACCAACTCACGCGCGGATCGCGTGGCTTCGCACTCGCCCCGTGGCGCGTTAGGCGCACCACCGTCACCGCTATCGTGCGCGCTTGCCGATAATGCAAGTCCGCCCACGCCGCCACCTCCACCCGCTGCCCCGTGTCATCCACCCTCGTCCACTCGTGCGTCGCCAGTCCGTGCGTCGCCGCATCGTGACATTTGAACACCGCCCCATCTTTGCGCGGTTGGCCCCGCTTGCCGGTGGGCGGCGGGGCGGGCCGGTAGAACACCTGATTACGGCACAACCGCAGCAGCTTGTCACAGGGCACATCGGCCGTAGCCACGACAAAGGCGGCGCTGCCATAATGGCGATCCGCTGTCAGCAGCGGCCGCTGGGGTAATTGCGGCACCAGCGCCCGTAGTTGGGCCGCGCCGACTGCGGCGGCGGTCTGGCTGCTGGGGATGCGCTCATTATCGAGCGTATAGCTCCAACTGCTGGGCGTGGGCGGCAAGACGACCAGCGTAGAGAACTGCCAGCCGACGGTGACCGGATGGGCACACTGTGGCAGGTTGTGGACGAAGAGCGCGGTGCGGTCGGCGGCCGTGGGGGATTCGGGCCGGGGAATGTTGGACGCATCCAGGCCCAGGAGCAAGCGTTGACCGGGTGGGGGGGCGGGGGCGTAGTGGGCAAAGAGGGCACGCAGGGCGGTGCGATCCACCTGCCCATCAGCAAAGGCGGCGTACACACTGGGCCAGCGCCGTTGAAAGCAGGGGGCCAAGCTGAGTTCGGCCACGGAGGTGGCGCTGGGTTGGGTGAGCAGGGCAGCGGCGGCTTGGAACAAGGCATCCGCGGCGCGCTGCAAACAGGCGTAGAAACCGTGACGGAAGGCGCGTAATGTGTTAAAGTGCATAGTGGTAAGGCTCCTTGCTAGACACTTGGAACCTTACGCTATTGGGCCGCTTCTCGCAAGGGGATACGGCCCAATAGTCTAAACATCAAATATTGTCGAAAGTCGTGCCGGGGCGCGAGGGGTCGCGCGGTTTACGTATGGGATCGGCAACATTCGCGTCACGCCCGGTTATGCCAGCTACGAGGGCTACCGCTCCTACGCCACCTACGCAGCGGGGATCGCCGATTAGTACCAGTTGATCAAGGAGTTGTATATCGAAGGCTGGGGATTGACCACGCCGAGGTCAATCCTCGCCCGCTATGCACCGTGGGGCGATGGGAACAACCCGGATAGCTATGCCGCCACCGTGACGGCGCTGGTAGCTGGGTGGACTCGCTAGCCTGCGCAACCCCGGACCCCGGAGCGCGGGCCGGGGTTGCGCGCGGGCGCGGCGTTGCCGCCTTTCCCGCGCTCCGCCCCATAGACTTTCCAACTGGGCTGGACCGCACAGGTCGGGACCCCGGCCGCACCGTAAGGACGATCCGCCATGTCTAGTTCCCCCTTATCAGATCTTGATCCGTTGTTGCAGGCCCTGGACGATCTGGTCACCGGGCTGCGCGCCATTAACCACCAGCCCCCGGCGGCCTGGCCGGCGGTGGGGCCGCTCGGCGGGACGGCCCGGGACGGCGGCCCGCTCCTGCACTGTGTCTTGTGTGGGCAGCCGATCTCCGGGCTCTATCGGCGGGGACCGGATCCGGCGGCCCCGACGGCCCACTGGGATCGCGGCACCTGTCTGACGACGATTACCTATATCGCGCGCTTTGTGCTGGCAATCTTTAGCGCTAGCGCACCCCGCCCCGCCGGGAAGCTCCTCTTTTGACCGATCACTTCCCCTACCGCTTGGAGGTCTGTTATGGGATTGGATCTGCTCGAATTACCGCTCTGGCGTGCCTGTAGCTGTGGCACCTCCTTGGGTCTGCTGCTGGGGGTCCGCCCGGCCCCGGACAGCGCGCTGGAGTACAGCCTGCTGCTGGAAGACGGCTGGGAGTCCATGGTCTGGTGGGCCACTCACGCGGAAGCCACCTGCTATGCGGCCGCAGCGCGGGTGGCTTCCGCTTTCTACGAGGACGGGATCCCGCCGGTACATGATCTACTAGACTCCACCGGCACCCCGGTGGTCCTGGGCACCCACCGCCCGGATCTGCACTTGGCCCACGACCCCATCGCCGCCCACGCCGCGCAGTATGCCCCCGTCTGGGCGGAAGCTTTGCAGCAGGATAATTACGGCGACTTCCACCGGGTGCTGGCTGAGGCCGGCTTGCTGGAGCCGCTCCCACCCCGCCCGGTGCCGCCTGTAGCGCCGGAATAACGGGGTGCCCCGTGGGTGGGGCGGTAGTCCCCCGGCGGGGCACCAGCGGCCGCAGTAGGGAGCCGGTTTCCCAGGCACAGGCACCCTCAGCCCGTTTGCAACCTATGCGAATGGGATCGGCAACGTGCCACCAACGGGTTTCCCTGCTTCCCGCGCCCTTTGTCCTCTTGCCCCGGCAACTGAGGTCAACATGACCTCAGTTGCCGTTCGCTTCAATGGCGCCCGCACCATCCGTCCTCTTGCCACTCTGCGCGTTCGGCTTTCAGTGCGGTTTGTACCTGTTTCAATGGCTCACTCGCCATCGGTCCTCTTGCCACAGTGGGAACTGGATCACCCGTACATTGTCGCCAGTATGTTTCAATGGCTCACTCGCCATCGGTCCTCTTGCCACTTTGGGTCACGCCGCCGGTTGCGCCACACTTGTACTGTTTCAATGGCCCACTGAGAGCTTTGCAGAATAGGGAGCATTCCGCGCCCAAGTGGTTTGGCTAATAAGTTTAGGACTTACGCAGTTGGCGCATTATGGGGTATAGTAAGGTTATGAATGCTCCCAAAGTGACCGATCTGGACTATATCGACTTCCTGGTGGCGGCTCCGCACGTCGTCACCTGTACAGAAGCGGC
>JALYUO010000357.1 GCA_030853735.1 Chloroflexota bacterium | reverse complement strand
ACTATAGATCGGCCGTTGCCGGCCGATCTACGGTCCGTCCTGGCTCCTCCAGCCCGCGTAGGCGGGCTTCGTAGCGGTAGCGGCGAGTTCCAGTCGCCCGTGCTCCTTTAGCGGCCATGGCCTGGTGCAATCCGTCGTCTCATGTAATAGAGATAGCAGGATCAGCGTATAATACAGTATGACCAATCCACCCACCGACCTGCCGCCCGCCGGCCTCGAACTGCTAGACCCCGACCCCGCGCCGCCCGCTCGTGGCCCGCACTGGGAGCGGCTCCTGGGCCTGCTGCTCGTGGTCGGCATTGCCGCCGCCGGGCTGTGGCAATGGGTCAGCGCCGGCACCCAGCACGCCGCCTATCGCACCGCCGTGCAGGCCGAGACCGCGCAGGACTGGGACCGCGCCCTCGCCGCCTATGGGCAGGCCGGCGATTACAGCGATGCCCCCGCCCGCCGCACCAACGTCACCGCCGCTATCCATGAGCGCGACAGCGCCTACGCTACCGCCAGTCGTGCCTTCGCGCAGCAAGATTGGGCCACCTTGCTGCCCGCCCTGCGGCCCCTCGAACGCCTCGCCCCCACCTACCGCGACACCCCGCGCTTTATCCAAGCGCGGGAAACCGAGGTCTACACGCCCGCCCTCAGCGGCACCGTCGCCCTGCGGCCCACTGTCCAGCCGCCCGGCCTCTACACTTACCGCAGCGGCTGGCACTGGCTCACCGGCAGCGACACCCACAGCCAGATCACTGCCCGCTGCCCCAACGGTGACTGGGTGTTCGATGTGGCGCTGGCTCCTAGCGGCGGGCAAATGCCTTCTCCGGCTGTGCCGACCGCCGCGCCGTCCGACAATCCCAACATCACCCGCCTAGTAGGTCGTCGTCTCGCCCTCGTCACAGCCGACGGCACCGCACTCACCCTGTTAGATCCCGCCTTAAATGACTGGGATTCGGGCGGGTGCGATACCCAGCGGGTGTGGGGCTATCGGCAGGATCAACGCCCAGTCGCCGGCGATAGCGTCGCATCAGTAGCCCTGTCCCTGACGTGGCAACTGTTCGACCACGCCACCGCTCAAGGGCCGTCCTTGCCCGGCCCAGCCTGGATACTGGGGTATCCCTCGCCCGACGGCCAAACACTGTTGGTCCTCGATACGACCCACTTCGACGCTAGACAGCCGCGCACACCTATGTTCTTAGCCAACGTTGACGGCAGCAATCTGCGCCCATTGGGCGAGTTCCCCGGCCTGCTGGAATACAACCAGTTCAGTCCCGACAGCCGCTCGCTCATGTTGAAAATGCAGCAACCGCTCGCCGCCGGCGCTGATCGCGCCGCACCCACCACTCAGATCCGCATCCTCTGGATCATGCTGACCGACCCCTCTCCGCCTAGATTAGTGGCCCAGATCACTCTAGCCGGCGATCAGCCCGTCTATAGCTCGCCCTTGAATGCGTTCTTTCTGACCCAAGACCCCTATGCTAACTGGCTGTTTGTCCAGGGCTCCAACCCAACAGGCGACACCGTGGATCTTATCACCCCCGATGCCACGCTACCGCGCCAAACCTACCCGCTCCCAGCCGATCTATACGGCGGCTTCTATCCCACCGCCGGCGACGGCACTGGACGCTTGCTGCTGCCTTTCACCAGCAGCGCCTCCAATGACATCCGCGGCGGCACGGACACGATAGGTATTCTCAACCGTCCTACCGGGCTAACCCGCCTCCAGCCGTTGCTGCTCGGTAAGGAATTAAGCTATACGGCGATTCGTGCCGACCGGTTGATCTATGAAGTCCGACCACGCTACTACGGAGCGCAAGAGCCAATCGTAGAGGAAATCTATAGTGTGCCTCTGACACGCGCGGGTCAGGCGGGGGTGCAGCCGACCCTGGTCTACAGCAACACCCGCCGGCTCCACGACAGCCCCTACACCAACACCTACTTCGGCCAAGACTGGCTGACCTACGTTACGTCCGACGGCGAACTCCATGCCCGCCGCTACGACGGCAGCGGCGACGTGTTGCTCGACCGCGGAGTCACCGGCTTCGACCCCAACGCCTCTCCAAAGGTCGATCAACCCTAACCCCACCCCGCCCCGTCGTCAGCCCGCGCAGACGGGCTTCGTCGCTGTAACCGCGCTGCTCGGTCGCCCCGTCTCTTCCCCCACCCCGTCTCGTCGGCTGACAAAAGATCGGGTACAATAGCCAAGTACGCGCAAGATACCCCCGCCCAAACCACCTAGTATGAAGGAGTCTCGCTTGAAACGTTTCATCGCCCTGATCGCCGCCGGTCTCTGCTTGGCCGGCGCAGGCGCGGCCGGCGTAGCCGCCCAACCGCAACCGACCGGCAGCAAGCCCCCCGTCACCATTCCGCAATCCGCATTCCGCAATCCGCAATCGAGCGCGCCGGCGGTCAACCCGGTCTTCCTGCCGAACCACCGCGCCAACACCGACAGCACCACCTACGCCCAGCAAGAACCGAGCATTGCCGTCAACCCGACCAACCCGCTCAACATTATTGCGTCGGGCAAAGATGAGCGCAGCGCGCCGGGGCCGGGCACCGCCACCAAGCAAGTCTGGGAATACACCTCAACTGACGGCGGCGTGAGCTGGATCAATCAGGCCGCGCCCCTCAACGGCCCCAATTCCACCCGCCAAAGCGATCCGGTCAATATCTTTAGCGACACCGGCGTGGCCTATGCCTGCTATCTGGGCTACAACGACGGCGGCGGCTTTGCCGACACCGGCATCTACGTCACCCGCTCCACCGATGGCGGTCTCACCTGGAACAACACCGTGGTCGCCGTGGCCGAAGGCGGTAGTTATAGCACCGATAAGCAATGGCTGGCGATTGATAACACCCCCACCAGCCCCTTCTACCATCGCATCTATCTCAGTTGGACCGAGTTCGGCGTGTGCAGCGGCTGCATCCACTTCGTCTATTCCACCGACGGTGGGCTGACCTGGAGCAGCCAAGCCTTCCAGCTTTCGACCACCAACAGCAATCAGCAGTTCTCGATGCCTACCGTGCTGGCGAACGGCAACGTCTTTGTCAACTGGGCCAACGGCGGCAGCATCGCCGCACGCACCTCGACCGACGGCGGCGTGACTTTCAGCCCACAGGTGACGGTCGGCACCATGAACACCAATCTGGCGATGCCCGGCCGTAACTGGCGCATCAGCGCCATCCCGGTGGCCGCCGCCGACCGCAGCACCCCCGGCCGCATCGCCATCATCTGGAACGACGGGCGCAACAATGCCGCCAGTGGGGTAGACATCTACAGCATCCGCTCAACCGACGGCGGGACCACCTGGACGGCCCCGGCCCGCGTGAACGACGACCCCACCGGCATGGTACGCCAGCAAGCCGAACCCTGGGTCACCAGCAGTCCCAACGGCCTGTTTCACGCCATTTGGTATGATGAGCGCGAAGATAGCAGCGCCAATATCGTCTTCAACATCTACTACGCCCAGTCGAGCGACGGCGGGGCCACCTGGAGCGCCAATATCAAGGCCAGTGATGCCACCACTGATCTGAATATCGGCATCCCCACCGGCAGCGGCTGGAACGGCGCGGCGGGCGACTACATCAACCTGGCCGCCACCGACACCGACATCTACGGCGTGTGGACCGACACGCGCAGCGGCACCAACGAAGATATTTATAGTCTGCACGGCGTATTCGGCGGCAGCACGCCCACCGCCACGACCACCAGCCAACCGACCACCACCGCCACCGCCACCAGCCAACCCACCGCCAGCGCCACGCTGCCACCTAGCGTCACCCGCACCGCCACGGTCCAGCCGAGCGCCACCGCCACCAGCACCGGCGTCGCCGCCACCGCCACCGCTACGACCACCGCCGGTCTACCG
>JALYUO010000455.1 GCA_030853735.1 Chloroflexota bacterium | reverse complement strand
CTATGAGTCTGATATCTGTATAATATAAAAGAATGAAAAAACACCCTGTTGCCGCGGACCCCCCGCCCCCGCCGGCCCCGGCGGCGTTTGAGATCGCGTTTATGCAGGCGATGATTCCCCACCATCAGGGGGCCATTGCGATGGCGCAACTCGCCCCCACCCGCGCCGCGCACGCTGACGTAAAGGATCTCGCGACGCGCATCATCACCGACCAGAGCCGCGAAATCGCCCAGATGACCGGCTGGCTACAGAGCTGGTATGGCACAACGCCGCAGGCCGGCACGCCGGCGGGCATGGGCGGCATGGGCAGTGGCATGGGCGGCATGATGGGCAGCATGAACGGCGACACGACCGCGCTAGCCGCCCTAACCGGCGATGCCTTCGACCGGGAGTTTCTGATCGAGATGCGGACCCACCATCAGATGGCCCTGATGATGACCCAGGCTGTGCCGACGCGGGCCGTCCACCCGGAGTTGCAAACGCTGGGGCGCAACATCCTCCGCAATCAGGCCGCTGAGATCACCCAGTTCGAAAGCTGGCTCCACACTTGGTATCAGGTGGATGCCGGTCAACTGCCGAACGGCATGATGGGCAGCAGCGTCGGCGGCCTGACGGGGCCGACCGTGCCGGAGATGCCGCGCACCGGCGACCGGGCCGGCCTGGACAGCGCTTGGTTGCAGGTCGGCCTGCTGCTGGTAGGAGCCGGGGCACTGCTGCTGGCGCTGCGGCGGCGATCCACCACCTGAGCCGGCGCTACACGGCAGATCGGCACGCTGTAGCCAGGCCAGAAGGACGCGCAGATAATCGCGTCCTTCTGGCCTAGCGCGGCTCATCCGTCGGGTCAGGGCGCAGGCCGGCGACCGCTGCGCCGCCGCGTCGCGGGGTACAGCGGGGTTGGCGATAAGAGAGGGAGAGGATAGGACCAATGAAACGTCATCCGAGCCTACAATCGTTGTCCCACGATCACCACCACGGGCTGGTGCAGGCACGGCGGCTACGCGAGGCGGCCGCCGCCGAAGCGGACCTCGCGGTGGTCGCTGCCGACTTCCTGGCGGTCTGGACCGCGGACATTCAGCCGCATTTTCGCGCCGAGGAAGAGACGCTGTTCCCCGCCTTTGCGCGCTATGGGGATGCCCACCTGCCGCCGGTGGTCCGCACACTGCTCGAACACGTCGAGATCCGGCGGCAGGTAGATGATCTAGCGCGTGAATTGGCGGCGGGCACGTTGACCCCCGCCACGCTGGAAGGCATCGGCACCCAGTTGCAGGCCCACATCCGCTATGAAGAGGCGGTGGTCTTCCCCTTGATCGAGGCCGCCCTGCCGGAGGCCGCGCTGGCCGACCTCGCCACGCGGCTACACCCCGTAGAACCGGACTGAGCGCGGCCGGCGTGGGCTGCGGCGTGCGATTGGCCGGCTATTTGACCGTCGAGTAGGAGGCGAAGCCCTGTTCACGCTTCACCAGATCGCGGCCCAAAGGCGTGATGCGGTAGATGGGCAGATTCGTCAGATTGGGTATTGCGACGGCGAGCGGTGTCGCGAACGGTTTGCCGTGGCCGGCCGGGTCCAGCAACGCCTGCACCGCCTGGCGAATGTCGGCCTCACTGTGTTCTACCGCCAAGTAGCGCAGTTCGCTGAAACTCATGGTCATTTTCCGTAGCTGGCCGAGCGCATCATGCAGCAGGTACAGCACCTCCCATTCCGTAGCGGTGAGCCGGAACGCGACTGGATCGAGGGACGCGGGGGTCATAGCCGATTCTCCTCAGTGTTGTCGGGGGCGGGGCGGCCTGCCCGTTCGCCCGGCAGGGGCCGGCGGGCACGCCAAAAGGCGTAGCCAATGAGCACGCCGGTCAGCAGCAATAGCGCGGCGGAAACCGCCACAAAGGTCCAGGTGGTGTCCAATTGGCGTAGTTCGCTACTGTTGATCGCGCCCTGGAGCAGTACCAACTGCACCCCGTTCAGCGCCAGCAAGCCGATGATCAGCCAGCGCAACAGCTCATGCGGCACGCGCGGTCCACGCCCTAACATCAGCCGACCCTCCCCACCGCGTAGACCGCGCCGTCGCGCACCTCCAAGCGGATCGCGTTGAGCGGACGGGGCGGCGGGCCGGTCAGATTGTGGCCGGTGGCCGGGTCAAACACGCCTTCGTGGCAGGGGCAAAAGATACGCTGCTTATCGGCTTGGTAGATCACCGGGCAGAGCAAGTGGGTGCATTTCTGTTCGTAGGCCACGAACCGGCCGTCCGGCAGATGCAGTAAGATGGCAGGGTAACTCTCGTCCGGGTAATGGAAGGTCTGCCAGCCGCCGACGGGCACCTCGCTCACGGCGGCAACGCGCTGGGCCACCAAGTGCGTGTTGCGCCGCTCCTCGAACAACGCCTTCAAGCCCACACCCAACGTGCCGGTGAAAAAGGCCAGCGAGGTCAAGCCCAGGAACTTGAGGAACTGGCGGCGGCTATTGTTCAGCTCCTCGACCCGGTTGATGGGAAAATCTTGCTGCCACAGTGGATCGCCGTTGGCCGGGGGCAAAATGTTGCGGACACTGTTCGTCATATCAACTGTCTCCTTTGGTCGCGTCACCGGGAGTCCACTGCTCCCACTCGCGCCGCTCCCAGCCGGACCAGACCGCTGCGGCGCTTTCGCCGGCGATCTCCTGTCCCCCCCCGGCTAATCCCGCATCGGGGGCATAGCCGGCCTGGGCCCGGTAGTCAAACAGGTTCAGGACTTCAAAGCGTTTCGTGGCGGGCGGCGCAAACACATACACGTTGGTTTGCAGCACCTGGTCGCCAAACTGCCAGCTATTAACCGGCTCACCGGGGTGCTGGGCCACGATTTCGTCGTACTCGCCGTAGTCCAGGGCTTTGGTGGGGCAGGCGGTGGCGCACCAGGGTTTCAGCCCCTGGCTGGTGCGGTCATAGCACTGGTCGCACTTCATCATCAAGGCCTGGCGCGCTTGGTACTTGGGGATGCCGAACGGGCAGGCGTACAAGCAGTTGCGGCAATAGATGCAGCGGTCGGCCAGCGCCGATAGGACAACGCCGTTGGCATCCTGCTTGATCGCGTCCGCCGGGCAGACGTTGGCACACGGCGGGTTCACACAGTGCATACACACCGTCGGACTCGTCTGCGGCGACCAATCGGTATCCAACGTGTCAACATAGATCATCGAGGTGCCCCGGTGCGTGTCGCACTCCTGGCAGGCGGTCATGCAGGCGCGGCAGCCGATACAGCGCTGCGGGTCAATGAAAAACTTTTTTGCCATCGGTTACACCTCTCCTTTTACGCAGCGTTCGGCACCAGGGCCACCATGACCAGGAGCGTGCTGGCCTGGGTTGCCGTCACACTATGCGGCACATCCGGGGCCAGCGTCACCAGCGTGGCCGGGGTCAACTCATACGTCTGCGCGGCGGCCTGCACCGTAACCGCCCCCTCGATCAGGTGGATCGTTACCGCGCCGTGCGCTTGGTGATCGGCTAACACGCCGCCCGGCTCAAACGCAAACAGCAGGACCGTCACTGGGGGGTTGTGCCAGATCGTCATCTGCCGATGTCCGTGACGGGTGGGGGCGCTTTCCGCGCGCAACCCTGCGGCCAGGGCGGACAGATCCAACCGGTGGACGGGCGCGGCAAACCGCTCGGCGGGGCGGGGGCGGGCCGGCCCCGTGCCCTCTTCGTGCGTCTCATTCTCGCTCATAGGTCTCCTCCTCCGCACTCGGCGGCCTGAGATATTTGCGCCGGAAGTCCGGCGGTTTATACACATAGATCTGCCACTCGTCGGGTGCGCTCTGGCGGGCAAACCATGCGAGGCCCATGCGCGCCCACACATCGTAGAGGGGCTGCGGTTGCCACCGATGGCGGATGCCCAGCACGGTGCCCGCACGCAGCGCCTTGACCGCCATACTCACCAGCGGGAAAGGATCGCCCTGCCGGTCGTCCAGGGCGCGCAAATCCATCCACGGAATCGCAGCATCCACCACGCCGAGCATCCAGGCCGGGGGCAGGGTGGGCGATTGGGGCGGCAGCGGGGCCGGCGGATCACCCGCCGGCTGCGCCACCCGGCCGCCCAGCGCGGCCAAACCCTGTAGCAGTTCCGCTTCACTGCGCCCAGCCATCGCCGCCACGCGCCGCAGGCTGATGCGTGGGGCCATCACCCGGCGCATGGTCGGGTGGCGCAGCCGTGCGAAATCGTGCGGATTGAGCGCCACGATAAAGTCCACCGCGCCAGGGATCGTGTCCAGCACAGTATTCAGGCGGGTTTCGCCGCTGATCCAGTGTTCGTTAGCGGTCATAATGGCGGCCTCGCTTCCCCGCTGGTTTACGCGAATTGTTCGCCGGGCAGCGGCACCGCCGGCGGCATGGCGCGCTGGGCCTCCGGCGACGGTGCCGCTGCGTCGGGGGCACGCTCAAGGGCAACCGCGCACACTTTGTACTCCGGGATGCGGCTGGTTGGGTCATACGCCCGGATCGTCAGCAGGTTCGCGGCCTGCTTACCGCCCCAATGATAGGGGACAAATACGGTGTCGGGCCGAATGGACCGCGTCACTTTGGCGGGCAGAATGAGTTCGCCGCGGCGGCTTCGCAGGCGCAACAGGTCGCCGCTGTCTACGCCCAGCTTTTCGGCGGCCAGCGGGTGGATCTCCACATACGGTTCGGGCGCGTTCTCCACCAGCGCGCCGATGCGCCGCGTCTGGTTGCCGCTCAGGTAGTGGAAGATCACCCGCCCGGTGGTGTAGAAGAAGGGATAGTCGGCATCGGGCAGTTCGGCGGACGGCTGATAGTCCAGCGGGTGGAAGCGGGCCTTGCCGTCGGGGTGGTAGAAGCGCTCCTCGAACAGGCGCGGCGTGCCGGGGTGGTCCAGCGTGGGGCACGGCCAGAACACGCCGTCCTGGGCGTTGATCTTCTCGTAGGTGATGCCGTAATAATCGGCCTTCCCGCCTTTGGAGGCCACGCGCAACTCATCCCAAATCTCGCCCGCCGACTCATAGGCGAACTTATCGCCGTGACCCAGGCGGCGGGCCAGATCGCAGATAATCGCCCAGTCTACCCGAGCTTCGCCCGGCGGATCGGCGGCTTTGTTGATACGGAGTACACGACCCTCGACGTTGGTTGTGCTACCTTCGTCTTCGGCCCAGGCGCTGCCCGGCAGCACGATGTCGGCGAGTTCCGCGCTCTCCGAGAGGAAAAAATCGATTACGACATAACATTCCAACGTCTCTAGCGCCTGCCGAATCGCCGCCTGATCGGGCAGCGATACCATGGGGTTAGAGCAGATGTTGAGCATCCCCCGAATTTCGCCCCGGATCATCGGCTCGATCATATCGGTGATCGCGTAACCCATCGGCGGGAAGGCCGACTCGGGGATACCCCAGACCGAGGCGATGTAGGCGCGGGCGGCGGGATCGTCGTACTTCCGCTGGCCGGGCAATTGGTCCACCTTTTGGCCGTGTTCGCGCCCGCCCTGGCCGTTGCCCTGGCCGGTGAGGGTGCCGTAGCCGCAGCCGAGCCGCCCGATGCGCCCACTCGCCAGCACCAGGTTGATATAGGCCAGGACATTATTGGTGCCGTGGGTGGAATGTTCGATGCCCCGTGCGTGCAGCAAGAAACTGGTCTTGGCCGTGCCCCACAATTCGGCGGCCTCTTCGATGCGCGCCGCCGGGATGCCGCAGAGGGAGGCGACCCGCGCCGGGCTGTAGCCGGCGATCCGATGCGCCGTCTCTGCCCAGTCCACCGTGCGTGTGGCGATAAAGTTGTGGTCCAGCCAGTCATGGCGGATCATTTCGTACAGAATGGCGTTCGCCAGCGCGGTGTCGGTGCCGGGGCGGATCTGGAGATGCACGTCGGCGGTGCGCGCACCGGGAGTCACGCGCGGGTCCACCACAATATGCTTGCCGCCCCGGTCGCGCGCCTCCCACAGGTAGGGCATGGTCAGCGGGTGGCATTCGGCGGTGTTGCTACCGGCCGACAGCACCACATCGGCCAGGGCGATATCGCTCCACGGATTGGCGGCGCGATCCACGCCGAAGGCTTTGTTGTTGGCGGACGCCGCGCTCACCATGCACAACCGGCCGTTGTAGTCCAGGTTGCCGGTGCCCAAGGCCACACGGGCGAACTTGCCCATCAGATAGGATTTTTCGGTCGTCATCGAACTGCCGGAATAGACGGCGACCGCGTTGCCCCCGTGCCGCGCTTGGATGCCACGAAACGTCTGCACGATGCGGTCCAGCGCCTCGTCCCAGGTGCAACGTTCCAGTGGGCTGCCCTTGCCGCCCCGCCGCATCATGGGGTAGGTTAGCCGCTGGGGGTGGCCGATCTGCTGGTAGGCCACCACCCCTTTGGGGCACAGCCGCCCTTTATTAACCGGGAAGTCCCGTGGCTCCACGCCGAACACATGGCCCGCCGCGTCCACCTTCAGGTTCATGCCGCACTGCATCCCACAAAAGGCGCAGTGGGTCGGCACGAGCTTCACTGCCGCGTCGGTGGTACTCCAGCCGGTGGCCGGGGCATACAGCGGCGCGGCGGCGGCCGCTTGGTCTGCGGTTCCGGTCGTTGCCCGTTCTTTTGCCATCAGGGTTCCTCTCTCTGGCGCGCCGCAGTCAGTGGCGGGGCGGCCTGCGCTGCGGGGTGGTCGGTTGCGGCGACGGGCGCGGTGGGTAGGCCGTAGTGTGCCTGTTGCAGCCCGCCGGGGTTGACCCAGGCGCGGCCCGTCAGCCCCGCGTAGGCGTTGGCGCGCACCACCCGTTTGCAACGGGCGCAATAGTCCTGCCAGTGGTGGCCGGCGGCGGGCAGCCAGAAATTGTAGCCCGTGCCGGCCAGCGCAGCTTTCACGTCCTCGATCTGCATTTGCATCCCGAAGGGGCGACCGCACCGCGCGCAGTTCTTCATGCCGGATTGCGGACCGAGGGTGTAGTACAGTTCCACCCCCAGGCTGGCCGGGCGCTCAATGATATGGAACAGCTTGCCGAAGGGTAGGTACAGGATCATCATGATCACCAGAAACTGGTGCGTGAGGGTGATCGGCCAATGGCCCACGCCGGCGAAGAAATAGTCCGCCACGGTCAGCATGATGCCGGTGATCGAGATCGCCAGCAGTAGATGCAGCGGCAGCAGGTCGAACAGTACGCGCTGCACCGGACGCACGGCGCGATCCTGCCAGCGCCGCCAGTAGGCGAGGGCGCAGCCGATAATGACCAGCGCGGCAAAATAGTCGAGCGCATGGAAGCTGTTGAAGCCGACCGGTCCCAGCGCGTCCATCGTGATGGTCGGGAAGCCCCACACATAGACTTGATAGTCGGTGCCGCCCAGCGACTCAAAATGCAGCCAGCCAAACGCCAGCGGAAATGTGACCGCGAAGCTGAGGATCACACCCCAGAACAGGCATTGGTGCATAATCCAGCGCAGCAGGCTGCGCCGGCGGATAAAGTTCTGCAACAGCAGATTGCTGATCACGGTCCGGGGCACCAGCCAGAAGTAGCGCCGCGTGTTGGCCGGCTTGAGGAAAAACTGCCAACTGCGCCGCCACATGATGCGCGTGCTGGGCCGCATCAACCAGGTGCCGTAATGGAAGGCCACGGCGAAAGCGCCAAACAGGCTGGCGATGGCGTAGCCGCTGAGGGCCGGGTCGAAAAAAGTCAGCATCCGCGAACCCAGCAAGATCGACAGGGCCAGGATGATCAGTGCGCTCAACCCGATCAAGGAGGCCCACAGGGTCGTCTGCCGGCGGGAGTAAGGAGCTGGATCGGTCATAGGGCTCCTTTCAAGTCAAGCCGCTCTCATACCCTGCTATTGTCGCCAGACCGAGTGAAAATTGCAATAGATATGGGTAAACGTTTGGTGAATAGGACGGCGGCGCGTTTTTCACCGCTTATTCACTCCTGTCCACCCGCGCCGTTACCCGCGCCGGTGATAATAGCCGCAGGCCATTTTGGTAACGACATTTATATCTTTAGGACTTACGCAGTTGGCGCATTATGGGGTATAGTAAGGTTATGAATGCTCCCAAAGTGACCGATCTGGACTATATCGACTTCCTGGTGGCGGCTCCGCACGTCGTCACCTGTACAGAAGCGGC
>JALYUO010000454.1 GCA_030853735.1 Chloroflexota bacterium | reverse complement strand
GGCGGGCAGGCGCTGGCCGTGCCCGCCGATCTGAGCGATCCGGCGGATCAGGCGCGGCTGATTGCCGCTACCATGGCCGCTTACGGGCGGTTGGATGTGCTAGTCAACAACGCCGGGCTGCCGCTGGAGCATGATTTTGCCGACTCGGACCCTGCCGATCTGCGGCGGCAGTGGGATGTCAACGTCACCGCGCTGGTCACGCTGACGCGGCTGGCTCTGCCCCACCTGGAAGCGACGGGCGGCATGGTGATCAACATCGGCTCGATGATCGGGCGGGTGGCCGTGCCGGGCTGGGGCAACTACAGCCCAACCAAAGTCGCCGTGGCCGGGCTGACTGACGCGCTGCGCCGCGAACTCGCGCCCCGTGGCGTGTACGTGTGTCTGGTCGAACCAGGGCCGATTGCCACTGAGTTCTACCAGCGGTCCGGTGGTCCCGCCAACCCAACGCCACGCCTATCGGTGCCCGCCCCGGTCGCCGCGCAGGCCATTGTGCGCCTATTCACCCACCCGCAACGGCGCATCACCATCCCCGCCTGGCTCAACCCGCTGATCACGCTGGTCGAATGGCTGGCGCGGCTGGCTCCCCCGCTCACCGACGCGATCCTGATGGCGCGGCAACGGCAGGCCAACCGCGCCGCTAAGACTCCGGTGCTACGGAACGGACGCTAACACGGAGACACGGAGATTTTAGATCCATTGACGGTAGCTATTCAGCTTGTGTTTCCATAAAAAGTATTTATAAAGAGGATCGGTCATTCTGAACGTAGTGGAACGGACGCTAACACGGAGACACGGAGACACGGAGATTTTAGATCCATTGACAGTAGCGATTCAGTTGGTGTTTCCACATGACCAAGTGTTTTCCTTTCAGCTCTTGGCCTGACGAGTTACTGTAGCCTTTGCTCAGTGGGAATGCACGCAACATTGCCGGTGCCGGCCGCCGCAACTTAATGGCGACTTCATCCGTACATACTACTGGATAGGTATCAAGTAGCAGGCAGCCCGTATAGCAGGCCAAGCCCGCAACCTGACACCTGACACCTGACACCTGACACCTGACACCTGACACCGAATGCCAATGCTCACCTGCGATACCTGTGGCAAACTGCATCCCGACGGCACTCCCACCTGCGAGGTTTGTGGCAAGGGGCTGGCGGCGTGGCCCTATCTCGCGAACAGTGACCTAGGGGCCGAACTCGGCCTGGATCGCTTGGCGGCCGACAGCGAATTGGGCCGCGTGTTGGCCGCGCCCTTGCGCGAACTGAGCAGCGCCAACTGTCGCGCCTGCGGCATTGCCAATCGGCCGGGCGCGACGTTTTGCACCCACTGCGGGGCTGTATTGAACACAGCCACCACCGGCAACTTGGCGAAGCTGGTGGGCGCGTTGCCGCCCGGCACGGTGCTGCAAAGCCGCTATGCGCTCGTGCGGCGCGTGGCGCAAGGCGGCATGGGCGCGGTCTACGAGGCCCACGACACCCGCCTCGCTGGTCGCCGCCTGGCGATCAAAGAGATGGCCCAGGCGGGCATCGCGCCCGACGAACGCACCCAGGCGCTCAAAGACTTTATGCGCGAGGCCACGCTGCTGGCGACCCTGGACCACCCCAACCTGCCGCAGTTCGGCGGCATTTTCTCGGAAGACGGCAAATATTATCTGATCATGGAGTTTGTGCAGGGGCGCACGCTGGAACAGACCGTCGGCAGCAGTCGTGGCTTTTTGCCGGAAAGCCGCGTGCTGAGTTGGGCCGCGCAACTTTGTGATGTGCTGAACTATTTGCATAAGCAACAGCCCCCGATTATCTACCGCGACATGAAGCCGGGCAACGTGATGCTGCTCGATAACGACGATCAGATCAAACTGATTGATTTCGGCATCGCCCGCTTTCATCGGCGCGGGCGGACCAGCGAAGCGGCCGCCTACGGCACGGCCGGCTATGCCCCGCCCGAACAATACGGCACCGGGCAGACCGACGAACGCTCCGATGTCTACGCGCTGGGGGCCACGTTGCACCACCTCCTCAGCGGTCACGACCCGGCGCAAAACCCGTTCCACTGGAAACCCTTGCGGGCATTCAACCCCCATGTCTCCCGGCGTGTCGATCAAGCGATCATGCGGGCGCTGGAATTGAAGCCCGAATTGCGCTTCGTCAGCGTGGATGCCTTTGCCCAGGCGCTCGGCTTGCGTGCGGTGCCGGCGGCAGTCCATCATCCGGCAACCCACCATCACCACAAGCCCGCCGCCGCGCCCGCCCCGCTGCCGGTGCCCACCGTCCCGCCCATCGCTGCGACGGCTGACCGCCTTGCCCCAGCCCCCGCGCTGACCCCTTCCGGCCCGGCGGAGCGCGCTACGATTCTGCCGCTCGCTGCCGGCGCGGGGTCGGCCCTGCCGCAAGCCGCTGGGCCGCAGTTGGCGCTATCAGAGACGCGGCTGGATCTGGGCGTGATGGGGCGGCAGGCGCGGCGCGGGCGCAAGATCAACCTGCTCAACACCGGCGTGGGCCAGCTTACCGGCATCGTCCATGCCGGCCAACCCTGGTTGGCGGTCAGCGCGGTGCAGTTCCAGGGCAACGTCGGCGAAGTGACCGTGCGCGGGCGGGCGCGCGGCCTGCACTACGGGCACACAGAATGGCCGTTGCCCAATCTGTTCAGCCGCACTTGGCAGGCACTGCACCACATTGAGGGCTGGGTGCCCATGTTGGCGGCGCTGGCGTTGATCGCCTTCGGCGGCATGGGCGTGGGTTGGAATGCACTCACCGCCGTGCTGACAGCGGTCTGGCTGCTGATCGCGGCGTTGGCCGTGAGCCAAGCGTGGCTCTGGACGGTGGCACGCCATGTGCGGTGGCTTGTACCAGCCCCGCTGGTCAACAGCGGCGAAGTGATCGTGGACAGCAATGGGGGCCGGCAACAGGTGGCGGTGCAAGTGCTGGCCCGCCCCGCACCCTGGCGCAGCATTTTGGCTTGGACGGTTGTGAGCGGCTTGTTGGTGGGCGAATTACTGGCCTTGGTGGTGGCAAGCCTCGTGTTGCTACATATCCTGGTCGTTTATTAGCGACGAATAGCGGCAGTCATGTTATAATGTGGTAAGATACGGCGGCTTCCCCCGCCCGCCCATAGGTGAGTAGTTTAGTGTAAGTGTAGAGGAGAGCGCGACGATGGCTATACGGTGTCACAACTGCGGCAACGAAAATCCCGACGATTACGCCTTTTGCGACGAGTGTGGCGCACGTCTAACTAGCGACGAAGGCAGCACTCTGGCTGCGGCAGCCGCGAGTCCGGCCGGCGGCACACCCGCCGACGACGTGAGCCTAGCCGGAGCAACCCCGGCGGGTGGCCTCGTCCACTGTCCTTCGTGCGGCGCAGCAAACGTGGCCGGGGCAGCGTTTTGCGATGAATGCGGCGCAGCGTTGACGGATGCCACCGCATCTACCTCCACGACCACGACCACCACGACCACCGCCGCGCCGGTCGGCAGCGCAGTCGCCGCTAGTCCGGTTTATACCAGCAATCCCGGCTACTACACCCCCGACCCTGGCTACGGCAGCACGCAGCAAACGGTGGTGGACAGCGCCACGACTGCTGCGCCGGGTGATGCAGTGGGCGGCGCGGGCGGCGCGTTGGCCGGCGGGGTGATCGGCGCGGCGCTTGGTGGCCCGGTCGGGGCCGTGGCCGGTGCGGCTATTGGCGGCGCGGGCGGCGCGGGC
>JALYUO010000306.1 GCA_030853735.1 Chloroflexota bacterium | reverse complement strand
ACAGCCACGAACAGGTGCAGTTCCTGAGCAGCGTGGCGAACCAGGTGGCGGGCACGCTGGAAAACGCGCTGCTGCTGCGCGAACGGGAAGCGCGCATCGCCGAGCGGGTGGCCGAATTGTCGGCCCTAGCAGCCTGTCGGAGAGAACCGACATTGTGATAAATATGATCGCATTTATCGGCTTTAATCACCAAAACCGCCCCCTTGGAGGCCGATTTCCGGGGTTCCCCTCCGGTCTTGCCGGCTGGGGGGCGGACTCATCCCCTCGCCAGCCGGTGCATGCGCTTCAGGTTATACGCCAAGCACACCAACCCCCACTCCCCGGCGACCTTGTCCTGCCCGCGCAACGAGAATTGCCGGAACCCCAGTACCTCTTTGATAATCCCGATTACCGGCTCCACCGTGCATTTGCGCCCCCGATAAATCACCTGACCCAACATTGTTTGCAGTTTGTGACTCATGCGCTCGCGCGCCGTTGCCCCGGCGGGCGGTTCTGCGGCGAGGGCAGGTTCAAAGTGGGCCTGCCAATCCCGCCGGTGGCCGCGCCGCCCGGTCGCAATGTAGGGGTCGATGGCCCGGCGTTCCAACTCCGCCACATTGGCCTCCCGCCAGTACCCCGTATCGTAGGCGATGGCGGCGATGTCCAAGGCGGCGGGCACGCTCTCCAACGCGGGGGCGATTTCGCCGATGTCGGTCGGGTGGTTGGAGACACTGTACCCCACAATCAACAGGCTGGCCTGATCGGTCAAGATTTGGCTGTTGTATGCCTGGCTAAACCCAGTATCCGTCGGGTTCTTCATGACCCGGCTATCGGGGTCGGTGAAGTTGTACTGGTCCCGCGCCGTCGGCCCGCCGCTGGCTGGCGGTTGCGGCGGGCGCCCTCCCGGTTGCTTGCCGCGCCGCCGGGCCTGAGCCTCTCGCTCGGCCAGGGCGGCCTCATAGGCGGCGGTCGCGGCGGCCTCCCGAGCCTGGGCCCGCTCCTCCAGAATGCGCCGGGCGTCCGCCAGCCGCGCCAGGTGCGCTTCCCGGTCGGCGATCTCGTCGGCCAGCACCAGGCCGTCAGGCAACGGGGCGGCATCGGCCGTGGCCCCGCGCTCCAACAGGGTGGCAATGTCGGTCTGCAAGCGCGTTTCGAGCGCGTCCAAGCGGCCATAGCTGACGGCTTTGCTCTTAGAGGCATCGGCCCGAATCTTGGTGCCATCGCCGGCCAAGACGAGTTGGCCGAATTGCAGCACGCCCGTGGTGGCCGCCAACAAGAGGAGTTGTTGGAACACGGCGGGCAGCAGATCGAGGAACTGGGTGCGGAAGGCGGCCAGGGTGTCATGGTCGGGGTGGGTATGCCCCGCCAGGTACCGGAAGGGAGCCTGGTCATAAGTGGCGGCTTCGAGGGCGCGGGAGCTAAAGACCCCGGTGGCATAGCCATAGAGCAACAGACTGAGCAGCACTTCGGGGGCGTAGGCACTGCCGCCCCGTGGGGCATAGCGGGCGTAGAAGGGAGCCACGTCGAGTTGGCCGACGAGATCGGCGACAAAGCACGCCAGGTGGGTGGGCGGCAAGCAGTCGCGTAGGCGGACGCTGGTGTTCAGCGCCGCAGCATAATCCACCGTTTTGAAGGGTCGAGGCATAAGTGTATTGTACCAAATTCAATGCCAAGCCGGAGAGCGGTCTCTCCGACAGGCTGCTAGGATTAGACAAGCCACCCCTGCCGGACATTCGTGCGTAACGCCGGGGGCCGGAGTGTAGGCCCGCAATGAATTGCGGCGGCCGGCAAGTGGTGAGGTGTGTAAGTCCGCAAGTCATTGCGGGAGGCCGGCAACCAGAGTGTAGATCCGCAATGAATTGCGGAGGCCGGCGAGAACAACAGCGACCGCCATATCGCTATGTTGAGAGGATACCCGATCCTTTGGGGAAACTAACCCAGCAACGCCGGCACATACCCCAGAATTAACGGATGCACCCGCCCACTAAACGCCGACCGCTCCGGCTGAAACAGCGTCGCCAGGAAAAACGGATGCCCCGCTAGTTCCACAATCCGCGCATCGCCGTCGCCATCCACCGCCGTGATCCGCAACGGCCCCGTCGCCAACTGCTCCCGATAGACCGGGTTTAGGCCAAAGCCGCAGTTATACTCCTCCTCCACGGTCGCCTGCCCATAAAGCTGCGCGCTGCGTGACCCTGCCACCAAATGGATCGGCCCACGCACTCCCCGCAACGCACACATCAGCGGAGTCACAAACAGCAGCGAAGCGCCAGGGTTCGTCTCGGCGTGCGCTGCATCCGCCAAGCCCAACACAGCGCGCGCATACTCGATCAGCGTATGCTGAAACCCGCCACAGGTGCCCAAAAACGGCACCCCCTGCGTCCGCGCCCACCGGATCGCCAACAGCGCCCCACTCATGCTCACATAGGGGCTGGCCGGGACGCACCACAGGCCCTTATACGCCGCCAACCTGTGTACCGACTCCGCTGTAATCGCCGGCGTAGCGATCCACTCCGGCTCTACCACACAGCCCACAGCCTGCCCCGCCAACGCCAATGCCTGCGGGATCGCCTGATGCGCGATCACCGCTGGATCATAATCGCCAACCAACCCCACCCGCACTGACCGCATACCCACCTCCTTCTCGTCCGATGAGTCAACCCCAGGCCGCCGTCACTAACGCCGGCAACACCATGCCCGCCGGCCCATTGATCTGATACAACGGCGGCTCCGCCCGGTCCGTCACTTCGCGGTTGAGGATCAACACCGTCGCGCCGTGGGCCAACGCCGCCGCCGGTAATGAAGCCGCCGGTTCTACCCGCAACGACGTACCAAGCACCAACAACAGATCGCACTGCTCCACCGCAGCCGCCGCCTGCGCCAACGCACCCTCCGGCAACGACTCACCGAACCACACTACATCGGGGCGCAGGGGGCTGCCACACACCGGGCACAGCGGCGGCACATCTCCCGTCGCCGCCCACGTCGTAACCGCGTGCCCGCGCGCAAAGCACTTCACCCGTTGGATGTTGCCGTGCAATTCCACCACATTACGGCTCCCGGCGGCCCGGTGCAACCCATCCACATTCTGTGTCAGCAGCAGAAACTGCGGCACTCGATCCTCGATCTCTACCAACGCCCGGTGGCCTGCGTTTAGCTCCACCCCCGCCAGCGCATCCCGCCGCCACGCATACCACTCCCACACTAACCGTGGGTTGGCCTGGAACGCCGCCGGGGTTGCCAAGTCTTCAGGCCGGTACTGCGCCCACAGCCCACTCTGCGGATCACGAAACGTCGGAATCCCACTTTCCGCCGAAATGCCCGCGCCCGTCAGCACCGCCACATAGCGTGCCGTCCGCAGGCGTTCGGCCAAGCCCGGCGGGATCGGGTTCGCCTCAAGATCAGACATCACAGCTCCTTTTCATGGCTGTTAGCTTAACAGTAGCATCTCTATTGATAGCCATTGATAGTCCTATCATCTTAACATTATGCTCTTGTGGTCTATAGAGAGCTTTGTGTCCTTTGCTTTGGGGTGAAAAGATCGTCAGGTGTGGCCGACAGGACTCGAACCTGCACAGACAAGGTCCATCGCGGTTTAAGCGCGACGCGGCTACCGTTACGCCACGGCCACCAAGCCGGCTAAGACAGGATGCAGGCGGGATTCGAACCCGCGAACCCCAATGTAAGAGTTGAAAAACACTCGTCTAGCGGCCCGCACGCAGGCAAAAGGTAGCGAGTGTAAGCCTTAAACCACTCGGCCACTGCATCCGATCCTAACCGGTTGGAGCGAGAGGTGGGTCTCGAACCCACTGCCTCCTGTTTGGAAGACAGGCACTCATCCCGATGAGCTTCTCTCGCAGAGTGCGCGGTGTGGCCGACAGGACTCGAACCTGCACAGACAACGTCCACTGCGTTCTAAGCGCAGCGCGGCTACCGTTACGCCACGGCCACAAGGTAACATGGTAATGTGGAGCGAGAGGCGGGCCTCGAACCCGCTGCCTCCTGTCTGGCGGACAGGTGCCCATCCCAATAGGCTTCTCTCGCAAAAGGGGCGGTGCGGTAGGGAGGACTCGAACCTCCACGGACTTGCGTCCACCATATCCGATAACCCTGATCCGACGGCCCGCCTAGCGGGCAAAAAGGATGGAGCAGGATGTTGTACGACGCGTCTGCCAATTCCGCCACTACCGCAAGATCATTGATGTCTATTGCGTGCTATTGCATGATGTCAACGCACAATAGCACGTATTCCATTGTGAAAGCACCGACCTGGGCAAAAAGTCCGCTAACGGTATAGAGAAGGGACTCGAACCCTCATCGCTGTGTCGCCTGCACAAGCGCGGCACGCCGCTCTGCCGATTGAGCTACATCCCCAGAGGTGGAGACAGATAACCGTTCGCCCCGGCCCAGGTCGGCGTAGTCGGAGTAGCAGGACTTGAACCTGCGGCCTTCTGCTCCCGAAGCAGATGCTCTAGCCACACTGAGCTACACCCCGATGCGAGACCCTGAACACAAAACGGGTGGGGAGCCGTAGCCACCCACCCGTTTCACATGAAACATTCGTTGGTAGTGTAGCTACAGAACCCGTGCCGGCAGTGAACCGTACCCCCCGCCGAGGGCAGGTACATACGCTGCCGGCGGCAACAGGGCCGGGCGCGCAAGGCTACTTAAGTACGGTTGACGGGTCATGGCTAGAGTTCCTTCTGCATAGCGCCACTGTGCAAGCACAGTGGTGGATAAGCGTAGCAAAGAGCGGCACAGCAGGCTGCGTCACACCTCTATTGTAGCCGCTTGGGCCACTTTGGGCAATCGGTCTGGAGACCGAAACAGCGCGGGCCATTAGACCGACCCCGGCGGGGCCGTTAGGTCCGTCACCACGCGGAAAAAGTAGCCCATGCGGTTATAGATCGTGCCGCTGCCCTGTTTGCCCTGATAGGTCCGTACTCGTCGCCGCGCCTCGTGCAACGCTTCCACGAAGCTGTTTTCGTCAAGCCCACAAGCGTGCCACAGCCGATGCGCCTGCGTCACATTGGCCGGAGCGTGCAGTCCGTCGCCCAGTTCACGCGAATGG
>JALYUO010000304.1 GCA_030853735.1 Chloroflexota bacterium | reverse complement strand
CGAGCGCCAGCACCAGCGCGCCCTGCTGCTCCCACGGCACGCCATATTCGGCGGCCAGGGCAAACATCCGTGCCCGGTTCGCCAGCGTCAGTTCCCACACCTCACGCGCCGCCGCCGGCCCATATTGCGCCACCGCCTCGTGGTAGTAGGCCGCCAGCCCGGTGAGGACCATGCCCGCGTTGCGCCCGGTCGCCCCCGCCGCCACATGGCGCGCCTCCACCAGCACCACGTCCGCGCCCGCCTCGCTCAAGCACTTGGCCGTATACGCCCCGACAATGCCCGCGCCGATCACGCACACATCGCAGGTCAGCGTCTGGGTTCCGCTCTTATCTTGCCAGTAGGAGACGGTCATGCAACCTCCAGCAAGCCCATTGGATCATAGTTGGTCCACAGCACTTCGCGGCGCGTGTCTTTGGTCGAGTGGATCGTGCGGGCCGCGCCGACGGTTTTGTGCCAGCGCGGGGTGGGGTAGAGGGTATTCATTAACGTGCAATCATAATTTGAGATCGCTACGCGGCCCTGGACGGTGTTGAGCAGGGCGGCCAGTTCCTGATGGTCCCCATCGCTCATCTCGTGACTGTAAGCCTTGCTGTCGCCGCGTGTCGCGTGGACATAGGGCGGGTCTACATAGAACAGCGTGCGCGGCGCGTCATAGAGGCGGATCACATCGGTGGCAGGGCGGTTCTCTATCTGCACACGGAGCAGCCGTTCGGCGATGGCCGGCAGGTCGGTGACTGCGCCCAACCAGCGACTAACCACCCCGCTCATGCCGGCGCGGCTGGTCTCTTTGCAGTTGGCCCAGCGGCCCAGGCTGGCCCGTTGCGCCAGCCCGGTGCGGACCTGCCGGGCGCGCACATAAAAGCGCCGGGCCCGCTCCAACGGCGGCAGGGCCGGGTCTAGCGCGCAGGCTAGGCTGAACTCTTCGCGGGCGAAGGGGGTCAGGCCAATGGCTTCAATCAGCCCGGCCTTCTCCGTCCGTAGCACGCGGAAGAAGTTGACCACCTCGCCGTCCAGGTCGTTATACGTCTCGACCGGCGACGGCGAGCGGTTGAGCAACACCGCGCCCGACCCGGCGAAAGGTTCGCAGTAGTGGTGGCAGGCCGGCAAGAGCGGCAGCAGCCAATCCAGATGCGAAAACTTGCCGCCGTACCAGCCGAAAGCGATCAGCTTTTTGGGCCGGGTCAGGCGGCCCACAGCGGCGGGCGTGGCGTGGCGCTTGGTCATGCGCGTTGCAAGATGACCACGGGGATTTCGCGGCTAGTTTTCTCTTGGTAGCCGGCAAAGTTTGGCGCTTGGCGGACGATCAGCGGCCACAGGCGGGCGCGGTCGGCAGGGGCGGCGGTGGCGGCGCGCATCTGCTGCGTCGTCTTCCCGACCACCACGGTGACTTCCGGGTTGCTTTGCAGGTTCAAGTACCACGCCGGCGCGGTCGGCGCACCGTTGGCCGAGGCGACCACGACCAAGTTGGCCCCGTCGCGGAAGTAGGCCAGGGGCGTGCTGCGCGGTTCGCCGCTTTTGCGTCCGGTCGTCGTCAGCACCAGGATGTCCATCGTTCCCATGCGCCCACCCACCCGTCCGCTGGTGAGGCGGTAGAACGCCTTGTGGATGCCCGTAATCACGAGCGACAGGAGGCGGGGCATCCCGCCGCCCGTTGCTGGGGTTGCCTGTTTGTCGGCCATGGCTGAGGCTCCTTTCCCTCTCCCCCTAGTATAGCACAGATGCCGGAGGTACTGCGTATTGCGTATTACGTGGGGTCTCCTTCGTATACGTAATACGCAGTACGCAATAAGCCGAATTGCACCTTGCATCAGAAAAAGGGATCGGGTATAATAGGCCCACTGGGGGCGTATAGCTCAGTTGGTTAGAGCGCACGGTTCACATCCGTGAGGTCCATGGTTCGAGCCCATGTACGCCCACCCCGTTCCGCCCCGGTTCGCCCCTTGCGCCGGGGCTTTTTCGTGGCCCCGGCGCAACCCGGCCGGGCACCAGAAAGGATAAAGATTCCCATGCCTCTGACCTACTCTCACGGCTATCGCGCGATCTGGGCGTTCGGTGCCGGGCTGTTGTTGTTGGCCGCGTGTGATAGCGGCACGCCCAGCCCCACTCCCGTCGCGGTTGTGCCGGCGGCGACGCTCACCGCAAGCGTAGTTGCGCCGACCGCTACGGCTGCACTACCGATAGTGACTGCTACCGTGGCGGCTACGGTGGCTCCGACGGATACGGTGGCCGGGCCGACTGCGACCCGTGTTGCCCCCACGGATACAGTACCGGCCACCGCTACGGTGCCCGCCCCGCCCGCGACCGTGGCTACCACCGACACGGCAACGGCTCCCGCGCCGACCGCCACTGCTCCTCCGCCGACGCGCGTGCCGCCGACGCGCACCGCGACCACTGGGCCCACGTCGCCGGCGGACACGACCACCGCAGGGGTTGTGGGATCGCCTACGCTGCCGGCGGACACGGCCACGCCGGGCGGCGACACGACCATCCCGGCTGATACGCCCATCCCGGCTGATACGCCCACGGTATCTGCCGTGCTCACGCCGGGCCGCACGCCGCCCAGCGGCGCGGATCTCCAGGTGGAGCGGGTCGCGCCCGGCAAGCACCGTATCGCGCTGACCTTTGATGCCGGCTCAACCAGTGGCGATGTGCCGGCGATCCTGGCTGCGTTGTCGCGCTATAATGCCCATATCACCTTTTTTGTCACCGGCCAGTGGGCCGACGAGAACCCGGAACAGGTGCGGGCGATGCTGGCCGCCGGCGACGAAGTGGCGAATCACAGCTACACGCACCCCTCGTTCCCCAAACTGACCGACGCGGAGATGATCAGCGAACTGGCGAAGGCGGATGCGGCGATTCAGGCGGCGGGCGGGCGCAGCAGCAAGCCCTACTGGCGGCCACCCTTTGGCGACGAGACCGGCCATGTGTTGAACGTGGCGCGCGACCAGGGCTACCGCTCGATCTATTGGACCTGGGACAGCCTCGACTCGATTGGCAAGCCCAAGTCGAAGGATTTTATCGTCCAACGTGTCACCGGCGCGGCCGTGCCGCTCGATGGGGCGATCATCCTGCAACACGTCGCCGCTGAGACTTCGGTGGCCGCCCTGCCGGAGATCCTGACCAATCTCTATGGCCGCGGCTTGCGCGTGGTGACGATCACGGAACTGCTGGCTCCGTGACGGGGATCGGGGGTCAGGGGTCAGGGGTCAGGGATCAGGGGTTGGCTTGCAGGTAGATGCGCTGCGGCTGATTTTCGTCGCACTGTTTTTGCTGCCTGATCCGTTGGGCAGTGGCGGGCGGAGCCGGTGGCAGTGGTTGGGGCTGGGGGTGTGCCGGTTCGGTCTGGTGGTGACGGCGCTGGCGGGTTCGACTTGGATCGCGCTGGCCGGCTTGGTGCCGGCGGCGCTGGGACTGTGGCACGTCACCGGGCGCCGGCGTTGGGGGCCGACTTTGGCGCCGCTGTTGCTGCTGCCGGTCGCGCTGCACGGCGGCTTTGATG
>JALYUO010000449.1 GCA_030853735.1 Chloroflexota bacterium | reverse complement strand
GGGCATTATAGCGCGGCGTAGCCCTGCCGCGCAAACTCGCTGCCGCCCGACCTCACCCCCAACCCCTCTCCTAAAGGGCGAGGGGAGATGCGGGCAGAGCCGCCCGACCTCACCCCCAACCCCCTCGCCTAAAGGGCGAGGGGGAGATGACGGGAGAGCGCAACAGTATTCTAACTCTGGGATCGCCAATGTGCAGACTCCCCTCGCCCTTTAGGAGAGGGGTTGGGGGTGAGGTCGGGCGGTCGCCAGAGCAATTGGTGCAAGCCGTTAGCAACTTCTTAAAACGCTGTTAATGACGCAGGGTTATACTAGCCGCAGCAAGGTGCGCGTTTAAGGCGCGTAGCCGGATCTTGGCATGATATAGTCTTCAAGAAAAGGATTCCGAATCACGCGGCGCGGGTCTGGGGCAGCGCATGACCGTCGAGCGGGGTGCCCAGCAACCGCCACACGCGCGGCGCATCCGCCGCTAATTCCGCCAACCGCCCCGCGACCCGTGCGATCAAGCTCTCGAACGGCGCAAAGTAGCTGTTATGGGTGCCCGCCTTCACCTCCCGCCACAAATGCTCAATCGGGTTGTAATCCGGTGAGTAGCTCGGCAATTGGTACACCGTCAGCCGCCCGCCCTGCGCCGCTTGCCACGCTGGCACTTCTTTACTCGTATGATAGCGCGCCCCATCCTGGATCACTATCACCGGCCGGTCGGTTTGCGCCACAATCTGCCCCAGAAACGCACAATAGCCCGCCCCATTCAACCGCTCCGCCTGCCCCGCCCAAAACAAGTCGCCACTGAACCACTCCACCAGCCCCCATATCTTGTAGCCTTCGCGGCGCCCTATCGTCAAGACCGTCGGTTGCTGGCCCACCGGCGCCCAGCTATAGCCTAAACTGCCCCATTGGGCAAAGCTGGCTTCATCGCCGAACAACAACAGTGCGTTCTGCGCCTGCGCTGTCGCCACAATCGCCGGCCACGTCTCCGTCAACCACTGGTGGCGCGCCTCCTCATTGAGATGATCGGAGACCAAGCGCGCCTGCTGGTAACGGAACCCTATGCTGCGTAAAAGGGCCGGCAGATAGCCCACCGCGTAGCGCACCCCAAACTCCCGTTCAATCAGCGCGGCGACGAGCGGACTGTGCCACGCGCCGGTCGGATAGCCCGCCGCCTCCGGCCCCGCCAGCAGGAGTTCCCGCAACCGCGCTTTCTGCGCCCCCGTCAATTTCGGGATGCGCCCGGCGGGGGGGGCGGAGCGCAAGCCGGCGACCCCGGCCGCCAGCAGGGTGTGTAACCAAGTATAGACGCTAGCGCCATGCACGCCGAGAGTGGCAGCAACAGTGCGGACGCAGCGGTGAGCGGCGTAGTCGATGAGGGCGAGACAGCGGCGCACGACGGCGTGGTCGCCGGCCTGACTAGCGCGCAGGGCGGTGGCGTGTAAGTCCTTGACAGTGCTGCGGGTGGGCGTGATGCTAAGAGCCAGCGGGGTGCCTCCTGAAAGGGGGTTGAAGTCCTCTCAGCATACGGCACCCCTGGTTTTTTGTCACCCCTTTCGGAATCGTTTTCTTAAAGACTATAGACGATATCAGCGCTCCCACCATTGCCGCGCCCATCATACCCGTTCTCAGCACAGCAGGCACGCCTAATGAATTTATCTACTCTCCGGTGGACGAGCCTGACTCCTTCACGGCGGTCAATGCCTATTATCATACCGATGCCATGTTCCGCATGATGGGGCAGTTGAATCTACTCAACGACTTCTTCCCCCCCCCGCGACAAATCCATGTGGACCTTGCAGGGCTGGGTGGCGATGCGGGTGCGCTCACCACGGGCAATGAAACTTTCGATGCACTAGAGATGATCCTGTTTGGCGGCGCGCGACCGGACGCGACCGGCTCCCCCGGCATCCTCGGTAGTGCGGTAGATATACGAGTGGTGCTGCACGAGTTTTGCCACGCCCTGCTGTGGGCCAGGGTACATGGGCCCAACCTGGGCTTTGCCCATAGCGCCGGGGATAGCTTGGCCGCGATCCTGAGCGACCCCTGTTCGCGCGTGAGCGATGCGGACCGCTATCAAACGTTTCCCTGGCTGATGACGCAAAATCCCAACTTGGCCGAGGAGCATCTGCGCTTCCATGGGGGGAGTGCGCGCACCAGCGCAGATTGGCAGTGGGAAGGCTCGCGCGCCGTGCAGGAGCAGGAGAGCAGCTACCCGTCCAATTATTACGACCGGGAGCAGATTCGGTAGCACCACCCTTTTTCGCATTTATGAGATCATCGGCAAGACACCCACGCTACGCGATCCAGGGGCGGCGCAGCACGCGGCGCAGGTAGCCGCCCGTTACATGGCCTATCTGATCATCCACGCCATCGGCAGCCTGCCGCTCGATGGGGTCACCCCAACCACCCCCGATGGCTTCGTGACGGCGTTGGTGACCGCCGATTCCCAGAAGCCGATCAACCACGATCCCTTGAACGGGCGGTTCGGTCCGCTGTTGGGCGGCACACTGAATAAAGTGATCAAGTGGGGTTTCGCCGAGCAAGGACTGAGTTCGGCGCAGCCCACTTTCGACCTTTATATTGGCGGGGGCGGGGGAGCCTATCCCCGCTATCAAGCCGATTATCAAGAACACACCGACATCTGGCCGGATACGCATCCTACGGATGGGACCAAGCGGATCTTCGTGCGCGTGCGTAACCGGGGTCCAGAGGCAGGCAGCGGTGTTGTGCGGGGCTATTATCATGCCTGGGCCGATGCGCTCACTTGGCAACGCAATGACGCTGCCTAGCAGCCGCTGGAACCTGTGGCCGGCGTGCTGGCAGCCCCCACGGCGGGCGCTGCCGATCCGCCGCCGCCGGCGTTTACGTGGCCCGCCGCCGCCGGCCCTGGCCCCTGGTGCGTGCTGCTGGTGGTCAGCGCCGCCGATGACCCCAGCAATATTGATGCGGGGTTGAACTACCCGTGCGCCACGGGTCCGACCCCGGTGGAACAACTGGTGCGTTTTGATAACAACATTGCCGTTCGCAAAGTGTGAGTGCGGGCCGTTGCCCGCGCCTGACCCGCAGTTCTGTAAAAGGTAGGAGGCCCAGACATGGCACTTGAGAGTCTTCCAGAACTATTTGCCGGCAAGATCGTTCCGAACATTGGTGCGTTGCCACCCGGAGTGATGATATTCGCGGGCTATGTTGGCTACGCCGCTCCGCGTGCGGCAACGGAGAAAGGCTGGGCAGCGGCAGCCGCCGTGACGGCGGCGGGAGCAGCGGCGGCCCCCGCGCTCAACAGTTTGCATTTGGCAGTGGCAACGCCCGCTGAGAAGGCGGCAGCAGACGCTGTCGCTACTGCTGCCGAGGCGGCGGCCGCCGGTGGCTCCATCCCAGTAGTGGCAAAGCCGGTCGCGGACGCGGTCGCTAAGGCCGTGCGCGCTGTAGCGGATGTGGTGCAAGCCCTGCCGCCCGCCCATATCCAAGCAGCGGCTAAAGCGGCGCAAGCCGTATTGGATGCGGCAGCGGAGGCCGCCGACGCGACGAGCTACTGGCGGCTGTATCGCACCATTGATTTGAGTGACTATATCGAGTTTCAGGATAGCGATGTGCTACACTCGCAGCGGGCAGAGCAAGGGATCTTGCCGCCGGTGATCGTCTGGCTCAAGGCCGGGGCGCGCATCCAGCGGGTGCAGGTGAGCAACATTGAGCTACAGGCGAGCTTTCTGCAAGGGCCGGTCGCGGGGAGCGGCGGCGCAGCCGGCTGGCCCGGCGGCGGGGCGGGGCAGCCGCTGGGGGGGAACTCCTTGCCTTGTGGCGGCGGGAACTCCTTGCCTTGTGGCGGCGGGAACTCCTTGCCTTGTGGCGGCGGAAACTCCTTGCCTTGTGGCGGCGGAAACTCCTTGCCTTGTGGCGGCGGGGTTTCCTTTGGCTTCTGCCCGTAAACAATTGCCTGCCGTCCCAATCACGCCGAGCGGGTGCGAGCGCCACCGGTGCTGACCCCACCCGAACTCGCCCGCTACCTGCTCCGCCACGATCTGATCCAGCCGCAGCAGGTGGTGGCGGGCGACTTGGTGGTGGCGGATGCCACCCGCCGGCACGCCAACACCAGGGTCATTAGTGCGGGCGGGCCGTCCTACCTCGTCAAGCAGGGCGTGGGCGCGGCGCGGGCGGCGAGCATCGCCCACGAAGCGGTCGTCTACCAAGTGCTGCAGGAGTCCGGGGCGGGGCGGGTGCTAGGGCGCTACCTGCCCCGCTGCTATGCCTACCACGCGGCAGAGGCGCTGCTGGTGCTGGAACTGGTGCCGGATGCACACGCCTGGGGGGCGTATCACCAGCGGTGGGGCCGCTTTTCCGGCGCGCTGGCCGCCGTGTTGGGCACGGCTCTCGGCACGCTGCACCAAACACCTCAGCCGGCCGGGCGACCGCTGCCGCAACGCCCGCCGCCGGCGATCCTCAGCATCCAGCGGCCTACCCTGGCCCTCTATCAGGAGATCAGCCACGCTAATCTGCAACTCATCCAGACGCTACAGCGCTTCCCGCCGTTCGGGCAGCACCTGGATTTGCTGCGCCACGCATGGCAGCCCAACGCGCTGGTGCATTACGACCTCAAAGGGGACAACTTGCTGGCTGTTGTCGCGTCCATCGACTTTGCAAGAGCCATAAAGGTTACATTCAGGAGCTATTCATTGTCGCGGTTAGGATACACGCTCACCTCTATTGAGGAGTGGAGCACCCCTAGGTGCGGAACGTTGCCAGCCCGCAGGTGCGGGACAGGCGGCAATTGCGCCCACCGTTCCGCACCTAGGGGTGCTCCACTCCTCATAAAACAAAACTTCAGATCACCAGTACGACAATGAATAGC
>JALYUO010000303.1 GCA_030853735.1 Chloroflexota bacterium | reverse complement strand
CAGCCACCAGGTCCACATCCTCCGCAACTAAGTAAAGTACCACCACCCGCAGTAGGGAGCATCCCGCCCAGCATACCGGATCGCCGCGTAGCGGTCAAATCTGCAAAACTATGCAGCGCACCCCATTTTGCAACGGGGGTAGCGAGAGCGCGATTTATATGTTAAACTTGTTTCAATGGCTCAATCGCCATAACCCATTTTGCAACCCGCTGTTTTACGCTCATTACGGCAACTCCAGAATGAGTTTCAATGGCTCAATCGCCATAACCCATTTTGCAACGGGCGGGTCATTCCCGCCCTCTCTCTGTAGTATACCAGTTTCAATAGCTCAATCGCCATAACACATTTTGCAACTCTGGTCGCCGACACGGGGGGCATGTGTGCGGAAGTTGTTTCAATGGCTCAATCGCCATAACCCATTTTGCAACGTCACGCAAGAGGGCCGCGGTCAGTTCAATGTCCTCAGGTTTCAATGGCTCAATCGCCATAACCCATTTTGCAACCGAATCTGTGGATGCGCTTGTTCTAGTGCTAAGGTCAGTTTCAATGGCTCAATCGCCATAACCCATTTTGCAACTTCGCGGCGGTGCGTTTGGCCGCGTTTTCGCGGCGCGTTTCAATGGCTCAATCGCCATAACCCATTTTGCAACTGCCCTTTGCTACAATAGAGCTGTGAATTGGTCGGCTGTTTCAATGGCTCAATCGCCATAACCCATTTTGCAACTTCGGTCCAGACGGCGGCGTAGTGGCTTTTGCCGTCGTTTCAATGGCTCAATCGCCAGTAACCGTTCAGGGGGAGGGCAGCAAGCGGGGAGCCGGGCTCTTGGCCCAGTAGGCGCGCACCGCAGCGCCGAGCAGCGGCCACAACGCCTGCCCCTGCTGCTGACAGGTCGCCGTCACCGTTAAGATCCGTTCCACAAATTCATTCCCGCCCGTGCTCACCGCGCCGAAACAGCCTTTGCGCCACCGCACTGCTGGGCGCAGCGCCCGTTCCGCCCGGTTGTTGGTCGGCGCCACGCCCGCCACGCGCACAAACGTCCAGAGCGCCGGCCCCCCCCAGCACCTCCCGGCTCAACGCGGCGGCTTGCGGCAGCGCGTGGGCGCCGTCCGCTTCCAGCCGCCGCCGGACTGCGCGTTGTATCGGGACCAGCCCCGCTCGCAAGCCGCTACGGTCCAGGGTGCCGGCCTGCTAGGCGTGCCCGTGCCTGAATACCAGCCGGACTTGGCCCAGCACCTCCGTCGCCCATGCTCCCGCCGCCCCGCCGCGTTCGGCGCAGGCTTGCAGATTGCGCAACAAGTGCGCCCAGCACAATTGGCGCAGCGTCGGGTCGCGCCCGCCATAAGCGTTATAGCGATCCGAGCCGATCACCCCGGTAAACACCAAGCCCCGCAACACCTGTAACGTGGCGCGGTTGCGGTGCCGGCTGACGAGGTAGCGGGTACAGGTCGCAGCGACCGCGACCCACAACCAATGGCGCACGCCAGCTTGCTGCCAGCCGGTTTCGTCTACATTCACCGCCGCTTGCGTCTGTACTGCCGCCGCGACTTGCTCATAACATGGGGCCACGGCCGCGCGGACGGTGGCACAGCACGCGGGCACACTCCCCAGGCCCAGCGCCACGCCAAACACGGTGCCTAAGATCGCCACCACCTCGCGGGCACTTAAGCGGAAGCGCCCATGCAATAACCCCACCAGGGCCACGACTTGCGGGCCAAAGCGGCCGGGGGGCACGGCGGGGGGCAGGGCGGCATAGACGAAGGCGGCACAGTTCGGACACGCAATCCCCAACAACTGGTGCTCCGTGACGGGGGCGTGGATGGGCGGCAGATCCCAGACTTGCCGGCGTTGCGGCGGAGCGGCTGCGGGCGCATCTGGGGGCAGCGCGCTCTGGCAGTGGAGCCAGTGCGCCGGGCGGTGGCGGTGCAATTCATCGACTTGATCGGGCGAGAGCAGGGCACGGTGATGGCCGCTATGCCCCGGCTGGCCGCCGCGTTTGCGGCCGGTCGGGGCATAGCGGGCCGCCTGGGGGCCTGGGGCGGATCGGCCGACGGGGGCCGCGAGGAATTACCGGAGTGTTGGTTGAGGCGCGCGGTGAGAGCGGCGACTTGCTCCTGGAGCGCTTGCACCGCGGCCAGCAGCCCATGAAACAGAACCCGCACGGCGAGAGGGGTGTGCTCCCACGCGGCGAGGTCACGCGCGGCCGGACACGGCAAGTCAGTCATAGGCAAAGTATGCCCCAAGGCGCGCTCCGTGTCAAGAATCCGCTATAATACCGACCCACTGTCAAGTCAGTTAGACAGGTGAACGGTTACAATTAAAGTACCTCCTCAAGCGTGGTAATTCCGGGTCCAGGACGGGGGCCGGCAGCTCCGGCGGGGCTTTGTGCACGTCCAGCAGCCGCTCGACCGCTGCTTGCCGCGCCGTGAGTTGCTTACGCACGACGCGGCGCTGCTCGGTGCGGGCCGCGATGCTGTCCTTGAGGCTGATGGTTTGCCCGGCGATCTCCTGGCAGACGGCCCGGCAGAGAAAACGGTCTTGGTAATAGACACGCAGTTCGGCCATGTCGAGCGGGTCGTAACGGATCGTCACATCCTCCCCGACATAGCCGGCCAGCGTCAGGTCGAGATAGTCTCGCTATGGACCCGCTGGTGATACTCGTCCAGCAGCCAGATACGCCAGCGCGCCTCGAACTCCGGCAGGGTCAGCGCCGGCGTAACGGGCGGCGCGCCTTTGGGGTGGTAGCCCGGTTGGACCTCCAGGAACATCTCGTTGACGGTGCGGAAGAATCGCTCGATGCGGCCCCGCCCGCGCGGCTGCCCCGGCCAGGAAAAGACCAGTTGCATTTTGATGTCGGCACTGACCTGCTCCATGTGCTGCGATTCGAAGTCGCTGCCGTGGTCGGTATAGAACGTATCGGGGATGCCGCAAACGTGCCAGTGCGGATCGGCCTTGCGCCAGATCGCGCCGCGCAGAGTGAGGGCGGTTTGCAAGGCCGACGGATGTTGGAAACTGAGCATGTAGCCGGCGACGGCGCGGCTGTAATCGTCAATAATGACGGTCAGCCAGGGGCGGCGCGGTTTACCGGTGGGGTCCAGGAGCCAGATGTCGAGCGGAGTGTGATCGGCCTGCCACATTTCGTTCGCCCGGCTGGCTTCGCGCCGGTAAAGTAAGTAGTAGGTTTCCTGGTAGACTTTCGGGACCTCATGAGCAAGGGTGCGCAAGCCCGGATCGAGATGGGCGATGGATGGAGGCCGCCGACGGCGGCGGATTCCGCAGGGCCAGGCTCTCGATGAGTTGGACCAGTTCGGGGGTGGTGCGGCGCGGGGCCGGGCCGGTACGGAGCGGACGGCACAGCCCGACGAGGCCGTGCCGGCGATAGGCCCGCAAGCGGTATTGCAGCGTGATCAAGGGCACCTTGAGCTGGCGGGCCAGGGCGGGCAGCGGCACGCCGTCCTCCAGGTGGGGGCGCAGTTGGGCAAAGTGGGCCAGGGCGCGCGCGCGGGCGGCCTCCGGGTAGTCGGCTAACGGCCCCCGGTCCGGCATGGTTAAAAGTCCTCCACATAGCTGGCGGCGACGGCCTCCGGCGGGTTGGTATAGCGGGCAATGTAGCGTTGCGAGCGGTGGCCGAGTCGGCGTTCGAGTTCGTAGCTGTCGGCCCCGGTGGTGCGGGCCAGTTGGAAGGCGAAGGTATGGCGCAGGTCGTGGGGGCGCAGCGGGCTGATGCTCCGGGCGGGGTCGCGCTGTTCGCTGTCGTGCCAGCGCCCAATGCGCGCCAGCAGTTTGTTGATCGTGCCCAGGGCCAGGCGGCCGTCGGTACGCCGGCTGGGCAGGCCGGCGGCGCTCAGAAACAGGGCGGTGCTGGTGGGGGCGGCATCGCCGGGCCGCTCCCGCTCCAAATAGTCCGCCAACGCGGTGCGCGCATCGGCGGAGAGAAAGACGACGCGCTCGGTGTGCCCTTTGCCGCGTACCCGTGTGAGGCGGCCCTGGTGGGCGCGCCGCAGGGCCGCCGCAGTGGCGGGCACCACCAGGGCGAGGTCCAGCCGGGTGAGTTCTTCGCGGCGCAGGCCGGTGGAGAGCAGCACGAGGACGAGGGCGCGGTCGCGCCAGGGCCGGCTATAGTGATGGGTGGGCGGCGGGGAGTCCGTCCCAGGCTGGCCGTGCAACTGGTGAAAGCGCGACAGGCGGTCGCAGAGGCTTTGGAGCGAGCGGACCTGCTCCGGGGTCAGGGCACGGGGTTCGAAGGGTCCTAGACCGAGTTCGCCAATGCCGCGCCAGGGATGGCCGGCGGCGAAGAGGGTGGGAGCCTGGGTGGTGACCCAGGTGGCGAAACCGGACAGCGAGGCGAGGTGATTGTTGACGGTGGCCGGGGCCAGGGGCACAGCACACAGCGCGGCCTGCCAGCCGAGCACATCGCGGCGCACACACGCCGCAAGCTGGTCATGGCCGTAAGTCTGGGCAAAATACCCCTGGAAGCGCCCCAGATGCAAGGCGATCTTGGCGGCTACCAGGGGTGTGCGCACGCCCACGACCGCGCGGCGCTGGTAGAGCGCGATCCACGCGGCGAGGCTGTCGGGTAGCGGCAACTCCTCCGTCACAGGGTTGCCCCCCTTTCCTATACTGTTTTTGGGCCGATCCGCGCCCGGCGTGGTCGGGTGCCCAGGCAGCAATATTAGTGCCGTCAGCGGGAACAGTCGAGGGAAGGGGTGTTCTGTCCCCTGTCTTGGCATCCAGTATAGGCACACTGTCAAGAGGATCCCGCAGATGTTAGCGTCCCGGTGGGGCGGGCGTGAATTCCACGCCAGTGCGCCTGAATCCCGCCGCCCCGGTGGTGTGGTCTTGCGGTTGTCGGGCGACTTCGTGCTTGCGCGGCACGGGATCCGGTGGGGGCGGCCGGGTTTTGCGTACTCGCCCCCCGTAGCTCCGCGCTCCCAGGCGCGCCTTGACCCTCGACTTCACCGCCTTGTCGCGCCACCCACGCTATGGTACAATGCCGACTAAGTCCGCTACTCATACGGATTCATGGAGCGCCGGGAAGTCGGGTCGGCAGGTCCCTGGGCGTGCTTGCACTGCTCCGCGACCTGGGCGCGACAGGCCGGATGCCGCAACCGCGCCCTCGTGCGCGGCACCCGGAGGTTCCATGACTCAACCACTACGCTCTCTTGCGCTTCGCCGCGCCGCCAACCCCGCGCCCCCCGCCCTGCACCTACCTCACTCCTGGCCCGCTCTCGGGTCGGCCCTGGTGCTCGCCGTTGTCGCCGTTCTCCGCTGCTCGCGCGCCGGGGAGCCGATTGCGGCCCCGGCCAGGGAGGTCTGCAATGGATAGCCACAGCATCATCGGCGAGAACGCCATCACGCTGTTCTGGATGTTGATGGCCGTCGCGGTCGTCGCGCTGCTCACCAAGCGCATCCGCGTGCCCTATACCGTGGCTCTGGTCGTCGCCGGGCTGGGCATCGCTGTCATACCCGGTGCGCCGAACGTCGAACTGACCCCCGACCTGATCCTGGCCGTCTTCCTGCCCACGCTCATTTTCGAGGCGGCCTATAATCTCCATTTTGCCCATCTGCGCGAGGTGTTACGCACAGTGAGCCTGCTGGCGGTGCCCGGCGTGCTGCTGACCGGCGGCCTGGTCGCGACGGCAATGTACTTCCTGGCGGGCCTGCCCTGGCCGGGGGCGCTCCTCTTTGGCGCGATTGTCGCCGCCACCGATCCGGTGTCGGTGGTCGCCACCTTCAAGGAACTCGGCGCGCCCGCCCGGCTGCGTACCCTGCTGGAAGGGGAAAGCCTGTTCAACGACGGCACCGCGCTCGTCGTGTTCCGACTCCTGCTCGGCGTGGCCGCCGCCGGCACCTTCAATTTTGGGGCGAGCCTGGGCCAGTTCGCGCTGGTGATTAGCGGCGGCCTCGGCCTCGGCCTGGTGGGCGGGTTCATCGCCAGCCGGCTCATCCGCCAGTTCGAGGATTACCTGGTGGAAACCGTACTGACCGTGGTGCTGGCCTACGGCACCTATTTTCTGGCCGAATCGCTGCACGTCTCCGGCGTGATCGCCGTCGTCGTCGCCGGGTTAGTCGTCGGCAACTACGGCCAGCGGGTCAGTTTCTCGCCCACGTCGTTGATCGCCGTGGGGCTGTCCTGGGAGTTTTTCGGCTTTCTGGCGAATTCGCTGATTTTCCTGTTCGTGGGCTTGCAGGTGCAACACGGCCGCTTGTTCGACTACGCCGGCCCACTGGCGGTCGCCATCGGGGCGGTGGTGCTGGCGCGGGCGGTCTCGGTCGGCGTGGTGGCCGGCGTGGTGCGCCTGTTGCACATCGATCAACCCTTACCCTGGCGCTGGCAGGTGCTGTTGGTCTGGGGCGGGCTGCGCGGGTCGCTCTCGCTGGCGATGGCCCTGGCCCTGCCCTATAGCCTGGGGGGGCCGCAATCGGGCCTGCGCGAGGAACTGTTGGTGCTGACCTTCGGCGTGATTTTGTTCACCTTGCTGATCCAGGGGTTGACGTTGAAGCCGCTGCTGGCGCGGCTGGGGTTGATTACGGCCGATCCCGCACACGCGAGCTATCAAGAGTTGCACGCCCGGCTGCGGGCGATCCGGGCGGCGCAGGCCGTCTTAGAGCAGCAAGTGATCGAGGGCCGGCTGGCGGCGCGCAGCACCCAGGAGTTACGCGAGGGGTATGCCCGCCGGGAAGCGGCGCTCCAGGAGGAATTGGAGACCCGGCACGGGCAGGATGCCGCGTTCTATGCCGCCGAAGTCCGGGCGGGGCAGCACGCGTTATTGACGGTGGAACGCACCACCTTACGGGCGCTGGTGACAGAAGGGGCGCTACCCGAGGAGGGCTGGAAGCGCGCGGCAGCGGACATTGATCACCAGCTGGCCGATCTGGCGGCGGGCGGCGGCGGCGATCCCCATGTGTAAGCCGGCGTGCCGCCGCGCGGGGCGGGATGCCCGCGATGCCTGAGATGGTAGCCTCGGTCCTGGGGCTGATCGCCGGGCTGGCCGTGCTGGTGGTCGGGGGCAATGGGTTTGTTGAGGGCGCGGCCGCGCTGGCGCAACACTTCCGCGTGCGCCCGCTGATCATCGGCGTGATCGTTATTGGCTTTGGCACATCCGCCCCGGAAATGCTGGTGAGCCTATTTGCGCTGGCCGACGGTCAGGGCGGCCTCGCCCTCGGCAATGTGGTCGGCAGCAATATCGCCAATATCGGCTTGGTCCTGGCGGCGGCGGCGGTAATCACGCCGGTGGTGGTCGAGAACCGCGTCCTACGCCGGGAATTACCGCTGACGCTCGGCGTGAGTCTGCTGTTCGCCGCCCTGGTCGCGGGGGACGGACGGATCGATCTCGTTGACGGGCTGCTGCTGCTCACGGCCTTCCTGGGCAGCCTGGCCTATATCCTGGGTCTGCTGCCCCGCCGGAAACTCGACACGGCCGCTATCGCGCTAGTCGCCGGCACGCCCATCTCTGGGCCTGCCCTGACTCTCCGGCGCGCCGGCCTCTACACGGGCGCGGGCTTGGGGTTGATTCTGCTGGGCGCGCAAATCACGGTGGATCAGGCGACGACCATCGCTCGCGCGCTGGGCGTGAGTGACAGCGTGATCGGGCTGACGGTGGTGGCGGTCGGCACCTCGCTGCCCGAACTGGTGGCGGCCCTGATCGCCGCGCGGAAACATCAGACCGACCTGATTCTCGGCAACGTGCTGGGCAGCAACCTGTACAATCTGGGGTTCACCGCCGGTATTGTCGGCCTGGGGGCCGGGGCGGGCATCGGGGTCGATCCGGTGCTGCGCTTCACCAGCATCGGCATGATGATTCTCTTCACCATCGTGTTGCTGCCGCTGTTGCGGCGGGGGCACCGCCTGGATCGCCTCGAAGGGAGCCTGCTGCTGCTGGCTTACTTGGTCTATACCGTGCTCCTGTTCTAGCAGGTGAAGATTCCCCAGGCCGCCCGCCGCCCTGCACAGGGGTCGTCGGGCTGCGAGGGCCGCTGCTCTAATCGGCGTGGGGTGCGCCTGGATAGCGGCGGCGAAATGCCGCCGCCGCAGGAGCCCCAGCAGCGCCGCCGACTGCCGGCCGCGCCCAGGCCGATGGTCCCACTGGTGAACAGGACGCGGCTGGCGCACCCCGCGAACTGCCCCCACTCCCTCTTGTAGCCATACCCCATCCGTGCTATACTCGTTATGATTGCTATGCCAACCACATCATATCGTGGCGAGGCCGCGGTCGCTTACCCGGCCCGCAAGCTCGATCCAGCCCGGCTGACCGCCCATCAGCAACGTGCCGTGCGCTCTAGGAATAGCCGGCGCGGCACGAACGGAGGAGGCTATGTGTTTTTCGACAACTGGGGCGAATTGGGACGGGTTGTTATCGTTGGCGTATTGGCCTACACCGGGCTGATTCTCCTGCTCAGAGTGTCCGGCAAGCGCACGCTGTCCAAAATGAACGCGTTCGATTTGGTGGTGACGGTGGCTTTAGGCTCGATCCTGGCGACCATACTACTCGCGAAAGACGTTGACCTAGCCGAAGGAATGACCGCCTTCATCGTTCTCATCGCGCTGCAATTCGTTATCGCCTGGCTCGCGGTGCGCGTTCCCCTGGTCAATCGTCTAGTCAAGTCGGAACCGACGCTGTTGCTGTACAACGGCAGCTATCTGAGCGCCGCGCTGAAAGCAGAACGTGTGGGTGAGGAAGAAGTGCGCGCCGCTATACGCGCTCAGGGTATCGCCAGTGTGCAGCAAGTCCTGGCGGTCGTGCTGGAAACGGACGGCACCTTCACCGTCTTACCACTGGAACACAATACGACGGGCGCGGCCTCCGCGCTTACAGGGGTACAACACGCAGAACCAGAACTGAACCAGGCGCGTTAGGCAAAGTCGCTACAGGCGCGCGGCGACCCGCCCACGTCGGGTCGCTGCCATCCCATGCGGGTACATTCCCAGCACACCTAATGCGCCGGCTGCGGGACTCAACTCAGATCGTGATTACCAGGAAAGAATGCGCCATTTGGGAAGTAAACTGCGACAAATCGGGCAGAATCTACGCGGCAGCCTGTGGTTTACGCCCTCGGTGCTGGTGCTGATGGCGATCGTGCTGGCCTTCGGCATGATCGCGCTCGACCGGGCTATCGGGATCAAGATGGCGATCACCTTGCCGTTGGTATTCGATGCCGATCCGGACGGCGCACGGGCGGTACTGTCCACCATCGCCAGTTCGGTGCTGACCGTCGCCAGCGTCTCCTTTTCCATCACGGTGCTGGTCTTCTCGTTCGCCTCGGCGCAATACTCCTCGCGCACCTTGCGTAACTTCATGGAGGATCGCACCAACAAATTAGTCCTGGGCACGCTGCTGGCAACCGTTGTTTACTGCCTGCTGGTGCTACGCACGATTCATGGTAATAACCCTACCTATATCACGACAGTGTTTGTGCCTGCGTTATCGGTCACGGTGGCGTTGCTGCTCGCGCTGCTCGACCTGGGACTTTTCACCTTCCTGATCCACCATATCGCCGAATCGTTCCAGGCAGCCAGCGTGATCAAGCGGGTCGCTGACGAGTTAAGCAAGGCTATTGACCAGCTCTATCCGCAGCAACTGGGCCAGGGCGCGACTGAGGCTCCTGCCGCTGCTGTGGCAAGTAACCCAGACCAAGGAACCCGCATCCCGGCGGAGCGTGCGGGCTACCTACAAGAGATTGATGCGACGAGTCTGCTGGACTTGGCCGGTAAACACGACCTGCTAATCGTGATCGAAAAGCAAGTGGGCAGCTACGTAGTGGCGGGCGAAACACTGGCGCGGGCGATACCGGAGGAACGCGTCACGCAGGCGATCTGTGCCCATATCAGCGCCTTCTTCGCCTATGGCCCGCATCGTACCGTGGATCAGGACGCGCGATTCGGCTTTATCCAGCTTACCGACATCGCCACCAAAGCCCTGTCACCCGGCATCAACGACCCGACCACCGCCGTGATGTGCCTGGACCAGATCAGCCGGCTGCTCCGGCAACTGGCAAACCGATCGTTCCCGGCGCAGACGCGCTGTGACCCGCAGGGTGCGCCGCGGGTCATTGCCCCCCGTCCGGGCTTCGCGACAATGGTGGATCAATGCTTCGACCCCTTGCGACGCTACGGCATGGCCGACGCGGCCATCCCGATCAAGATGATCCAGGTGCTGGGTGCGGTGGCCGCCGAGATCAACGATGCCGACCGGTTGAACGTGCTGGCGGAACACGCCGACTCGATCATCGAAGCGGCTGGTCAGCACACGAAGCTGCGGCGGGATCAGCGCCTGGTGGCCGCTGCGGTAGGCGACCTGCCCTTATCGCTGCAGCTGCGGCTGACGAACCAAATCTAGTGACACTGGCCCGTCGCCTGATGGAGTAAGCGTGCCACTGACCGCTGGGCGCACGGTTGTGCGCGAACTTCTTCCGCGCCGCCGCGCTGCTATCACTAAGCTAGACTTAGGGATTGTCAAACAATAACCTAACCAATTCAACAATAATGTGGTACACTGGGCTATGGACCTACCGACCGTACTTGAGCAAATCCAAACCCGCTATCGGCTGATCGCCCCCACCCTCGACGAACGG
>JALYUO010000287.1 GCA_030853735.1 Chloroflexota bacterium | reverse complement strand
CGTGCGGTGTGCCTAGCGGGCGGGTGCCGGCACGCTAGGCACACCGGCCCGGTCGCGCGCCGGCCAGGCGCGCAGATACACGGCGACACGCTGATGATCCAGGTGCTGTTCGTGGCGAGTGCGTCGGACCGGGTGGATCGCCCGGCGACCCGACTGCGTGCGGAAGGCTACGCGGTGAGCCACGCCGGCTCCGGGGAGGCGGCCCTGGTCTGGCTGGACGCGGCGCTCCCGCACCTGTTGCTCCTGGATTGGCACCTGTCGTAGATGAGGGACGGACCGCACCGGGATGATCGGGTGGGCGGCCCAGTCGGAACTCCCGTCCGGGGCGCGGCGTGCCGGCACAGGGAACGGAGGGTCGCTGCTGCAAGCCCCGCAATCGCGCCGGGGCCATCGTAGCGGGATGGGCACCGGGGCCAGGGGGACAGAAGTCCCCCTGGCCCCGGCGCGGCTCCGGCTGCGGCGCTACGGTGTCGCCACGCCGTACCACTGCTGATACCAGCCGCGCATCTGGGCGATTTCGGCGCGCTGACCGGTCGTGATCGCCTGCGCCAGCTGCTGCAACTGCGGCTGCCGGCCGTGCATCCGCACCATCTGCGCCATCATCAGGGCCATTTCGTGATGCGGGATCATCCCCTGGAGAAAGGCCTGGTCAAAGTCGGCGGCGTTCTGCAGGGCGGGGAGGTCGCCGGATATGCCCTGCGCGCTGCCCATCATCCCGCCGCCGGTCCCGTTCGCGGGGGTGGGAACGTCAGTGCCGTACCACTGCCGATACCAGGCGCGCATCTGGGCGATCTCGGCCGTCTGCGTCCGCTTGATGGCGGCGGCCAGGACTTTGAGTTGCGGGTGCTGCGCGTGCTGCAGCGCCAGGTCGGCCATCGCGACCGCCGCCTGATGATGCGGGATCATCTGCTCGATGAAATGGCGATCCACATTCCGCATCATACTCCCGGCGCCGCCCATCATACTCTCGGTGCCGCCCATCATACTCTCGGTGCCACCCATCATGCCCCCGGTGCCACCCATCATGCCCGGTCGCTGCGTCGCCGGGGCACCCCCGGTGCTGCCCGGTCCGGTCTGGGCCGCCACGGGCAGCACGAATGTCGCGCTGAACAGCGATCCACTCAGCAGCACGGCGCCGGCGAGTAACAGCCCAACTTGCTTGATCCTATCCATCGTTGTACCTTGATCCTTTCGTTTCATACACTTCAATAAGTCGTTTCTTGGCAGATCGGGCGGATGGTCGTCCCCGGCTTGGCGACGGGCGCGCCCGCGCCCACCCAGATCCTACGCGGCCGACCGGCACGGCCCGATTGCGCGGGCCTCCGCTACGCGCCCGACCACCGCGGCCAGCGCCGCCCGGATGGCGGTTCCCGCGGATCTAAGCTCGATCGGTGCTCCCCCGGAGGAAGGCACCCCTTCGTCTCTGGTGTCTTGTTGCCAGTGTACCGCGCTGAGATCAAGATTGGGGGGATCGTTGGGTCAAGCTTTGGTCAAGAACACGGCACGGGGTGGCCGCCTCTGGGTGGCGTGCCGCAACGCGCTTAGACGATGGGCAAGGTGAAGGAGAAGGTGCTGCCCTGGCCTAAACCGGCGCTCGCCACCCAGAGGCGGCCGCCCATTGCATCCACCAACGCCTGGGCAATGCTCAGGCCGATGCCCGACCCGCCCGCCGCCCGACTGCGCGATTTATCGACGCGATAGAAGCGCTCGAACACATGGGGCAGGTGCTCCGGCGCGATGCCGAGCCCGGTGTCGGTGACCTGGAAGAGGATGGCGCGCCCGTCCGCCGCCCGCTGGAGCGTCAGCGCGACGGAGCCGGGCGGCGCGGTATAGCGGAGGGCATTCGTCAGCAGGTTCGTCAGCACCTGCACGACCCGATCCCCGTCCGCGCGCACGCAGGGCAGCCCCGCCGGGAGGTGGAGGGTCAGTTGCAGCCCGGCCTCGGCAAAGACCGGCCGCAGCCGATCCAGGGCGGTCTGGGCCAGCTGCGCGGGGTCCAGCGCGACCAACGCCAACGATAACTGGCGCACTTCCGCCCGCGAGAGATCCTGCAGGTCGTTGACCAGGCGGTGCAGGCGGCCGGCCTCATCGAGCAGCAGCGCCCAGGTCGCCGGTTCCGGCGCGATGACGCCATCCAGTAGCCCTTCCAGATAGCCCTCCAGCGTACTGATGGGGGTCCGCAGCTCGTGGGCCACATCGCCCAACAAGGCCACCCGCCGCTGCTCCGTCGCGGCCAGCGCGCCGGCCATGGCATTGAAGCTCTGGCCCAACTGCCCCAGATCATCGCCGGCGTTCAGCCGGGCTAGATCCACGCGTTCGGTGTAGTGTCCGGCCGCGATCCGCCGAGTCGCGGCGGCAAACTGCCGGATGGGCCGGGCGATCAGGTGCGTCACAACGACGCTAGCGAGTACAGCGGCCAGGGTGGCGAGGCCGGCGCCGACCCCGATCGCCTGGGTGACGGCGGCCAGGAACGCCGCACGGAGGGTGGAGTCGGCTTGGGACGTGCCGCTCATCATCCCGCCGGGCCCCCCCATCCCCGCAGGTGCGCCGGGGCCCATCATGGCCGCCATGGAGGTGACAAAGAAGCGGGGAGCCAGCAGTTCGATAACCGCAAAGCTGGCCGCCAGACCGATGCCGACCACCAGCAAATAGGTCGTCAGGAGCTTGACGCGCAGAGTGAGTCGCCACCAGATCATACGGTCCGTCCTGCTCTTGGGGGCGGCTACGCCCCCACGGCGTGAAACCGATAGCCGACCCCGCGGACCGTGTCAATATAGCGCGGGTGGGCCGAGTCGTCTTCTAGTTTCTTGCGTAGATTGTTCATATGCACATCCACCACATGGTCATCATAGACCGCATCGCCCCAGATCCGTTCCAAGAGTTGGTTGCGCGTGAAGACGCGCCCCGGGTGGCTTGCGAGGGTGACGAGCAGCGCGAATTCGCGCGGCGTTAGCTGCAGTGGCATCCCGTGTTTGGTGATCGCGTGTTGCGCTACGTCGATCACCAGCGGGCCCAACACCAACGGCAGGGGGGGCGGC
>JALYUO010000269.1 GCA_030853735.1 Chloroflexota bacterium | reverse complement strand
GCGCGGAATCGCCGCGCGGTTCCTCGCGCAGGGCAAGGTGGCCCAGGTCGCGGGGTTCGCCTGGATCCCGCTGGACATCAGCGACTTTCCCACTCGCCACAACTACGGCCTCGGGCTGTGGCAGAACCACATCGAGCGCATCCTCGCCGGCTGGGTTGACGAACTGGCGGTGCCGATCTATCGCGGACGGGAGGTGACGGGTTTCGCGCAGGACGACACCGGCGTTGACGTGGCGCTGTCCGACGGCCCGGCGCTGCGGGCGCAGTATCTCGTCGGGTGCGATGGCGGACGCAGTCGGATCCGGAAGGTCGCCGGCATTGAGTTCCCTGGGTGGGATCCGACAACCAGCAACCTGATCGCCGAGGTCGAGATGGCCGAGGAGCCGGAATGGGGCACCCGCCGCGATGCCCTCGGCATCCATGCCCTCAGCAGGTTGGCCGATGAGGGGCCGGTACGGGGGGTCATGGTGACCGAACAGCACCGCGGACCCACGGACGAACCCACCCTGCGCGATCTCAGCGCGGCGCTCATCGCTGTATACGGGACCGATTACGGGATCCACAATCCCACCTCGATCTCCCGGTTTACCGACATGACTCGGCAGGCCGCGGCCTATCGCGACAGACGGGTCCTACTGGCCGGCGACGCTGCCCATGTGCATTACCCGGTCGGGGGGCAGGGCCTCAACCTCGGGGTGCAGGATGCGATGAACCTGGCATGGAAGCTGGCCCAGGTGGTCAAGCGGACAGCGCCGGAAAGCCTCCTGGATACCTACCAGGCCGAGCGCCACCCGGTCGCGGCCCGCGTGTTGCGCACCACGATGGCGCAAGTCGCGCTGCTCCGCACAGATGACCGTACCAACGCCTTGCGCGACACCGTTTCCGATCTCCTCCGCATGGACGAGCCACGCAAGCGGGTCGCCGCAGAGCTGTCTGGGCTGGACATTCATTACGACCTCGGCGCGGGGCACCCACTGCTCGGTCGCCGCATGCCCGATCTCGACCTAGTCAGCGCCAACGGCGCGCTGCGGGTATACACTCTGCTGCACGCGGCCCGGCCGGTGCTCCTCAACCTCGGGGAACCCGGTGGCATCGACATCCCGCCCTGGGCGAATCGAGTGCAGGTGATCGACGCGACCTATGCTGGTAGTTGGGAGTTGCCGGTACTGGGCGCGGTCCCGGCTCCCACGGCCGTGTTGATTCGGCCCGACGGGTATGTGGCCTGGGTGGGCGACCAACCCCTCCTGGGGCTTACGGACGCGCTAACCACCTGGTTCGGACCGCCGACGGCAGCGTAGCGTGTCGGATCGCGGCCGCATTCGGGGCAGTCGCGACCCGACGCAGAACGACGCCGCGGCTTCCTACGGCAGATTTGTGATCGGGCTGGTTACGCCAGCCCGACGATAATACCGATTCAGCCAGGCTGCTGATCACGCAAACTTGATACTACTACACGCAGGTTACGTTGCCCCTGGTTACACGAATGTTCGGTTTAACCCTTAACGTGCCGCGCAGGAGGGTACTCCTGGCGAGATCGCTTGGGGTCAGCGGCGGAAGCGGAAGTCCAGCCGGCGCACGGCCACCCCGCCCAGCAGCGCCAGCAGCGCGAGACCCAGCGGATACGGCCAGAGGGGTGGGCCGTCGGCAGTGGCCGGCTGGGGTGTGCGCCCGGCCAGCGCCTGGGCGGGATCGGTCAGCATGGCCTGCCCGGCAGCGAGGCGGCGCAACAGTGCGTCGTTCGTGCCGGCGTGCAGCAGTTCGGCACTGATCGGCACCGTGAAGCCGGCAGTCTCCGTCTGGTCCGCTGCGCCGGCGGCTTGGCGCGTCACGCGCACTTCGTAGGCACCCGTTTCGCTCAGGGGCACGGCGGCTTCATAGCGGCCCGGCGCGGTCTGGGTCAAGCGGGTCGTGGTGATCACGCCCGATGGGGCGCGCAACGCCGCCGTGAGCGCGGCGAGATCGGCAAAGGTGCTGTCGGGTTGCAGGCTCTCGACGCTCAGGTGGGCCAGGGCAAGGCCAGTCGCCGTACCGGCCGCGCTAACCGTGATAGCCGGTTGCAGTTCGCGGTCCACCGGGTTCGCCATAGCCCAGCGCACCACACTGTTCCAGAAATCAGGGAAGCCCGCCCACCCGGCCCAGCTGGCCGCCCAGCCCGGCCCCGCGCCGCTGGTAAAGGCGACCACCCGCCCCAGCCCGTATTGCCAATGCGCCAGCAGCGGATCGCCGTCATCCGTGACCAGCGCCGTCACCGCGTCGGGCTTGGCCCCGGTCAGATCATAGCCGGCCAGCGGCGGTAACTGCGCCGGGCTGATGTCGCGCAACAGCGGGCTGGCCGCTTGGCTGCGCGCCGCCGTCTGCCCTTCCACGGTGGTCTCTTTGAGCGAGATATTAACATCTTTGATCACGATCTGGGGGATGGTACTGGTCTGTTCGGTGAAGTAGGCGCGCCCCCCGCCGCCCTGCGCCAGCCGCGTCAGCAAGCCCCGGTCTGCGCCCCGGCCCAGGCCGACGGTCGTCAGGCTGATGTCCCCCGCTTGCAGCCCCGCATACAGGGGGCTATAGTCATGCGTGCCAAACTCATAGCCGTCGGTGAGCAAGACGATGTGCCGAATCCGCGCCGGCAATTGGTTGATTTCGGCAAACGCGGTATCAAGCGCGCCTTGAATGTTGGTGCCGCCGCCAATCGGGATGTTGCTGATGCCGGTCTTGATCTGATCTTTGCTCGTTGTCCCCGCGATAGTCGTCACCGGCACCGCCCAGGTCGTCGCCGTGTCGAAGGTCAGCACCCCCACGCTGTCGCCGTCATGCAGCGCATCCACCGATTGGCGGGCGGCTTCTTTGCCCATCACCAGCTTGCTCGCGCCCAGACCGTTGACGACATCGCCGGCACCTTGCGTCATGCTGGAGGAGTGATCCAGTACCAGGATCAGGGCAGTGGCTCCCTGCGCTGGGCGGGGTTTAGGGTCGGACGAGACCGGCAGCATATCTTCCAGCACGCTGTCGGCATAGCCCCCCCGCGCGTAGCTGGTCGGCCCGCCGATCACCACCAAGCCGCGCCCGTTGCGCTGCACCGCCGCCTGCAAGGTGCGCTGCTGGTCCAGCGTCAGGCTGGTCGCCGCCACGTTGTCGAGGATGATGCTGTCGTAGCCGGCCAGCCCGGCGGCTTGCGCCGGCACGGTAGAGGGGGCGCGCACATCCACCGCAATCTGGCGGGCGGTGAGCGCCGCCACCAAGGGCGCCGACTCGCCGCTGCGCTCTTCGAGGATCAGCACGCGCGGCGGCGGCTTGACGACGAGGGTGGCGAGGGCGGTGTTGTTGTCCGGCTGGCCGTCGTGGGCGGCGGTGACAACGGCGGCGAGGCGGTGGAAGCCGGGTGCCTGGGCCGTTTGCGCCAGCGGGATCAGGTTATCGCCGCTGGTCAGCGTGATCGGGCGCGTGTTGACAACCGCCCCATCCACGCTCAGGTTGAGGGTGGCGGTGGTCGGGCCGGTGCTGTAGACGTGCAGTTCGCTGGCGACGGTATCGCCCACCCGCACATAGGCCGGGGTTAGCAGGCCACTAGCGATGGTTTCGGGACTGTCCAGCGC
>JALYUO010000238.1 GCA_030853735.1 Chloroflexota bacterium | reverse complement strand
CGGATTGTAGGAGGCGGTTCCACCCGGCGAGGCTCGCCTTAGTACGATCTCTCTCGTAGCCACCGCGCTAACCCGCAGCTCGCGGTAAGTCGGCCTCGCCGGGTGGAACCGCCTCCTACCCTACCCCACCCCAAGATCGCATTAGGACCAGTCGCGCCCGGTGAACACTTACCGGCGCGGGGGGGTGCGGCGCATCTTTTTGCGCGCCGGCTCCCCTCACCCCCCAGCCCCCGCTCCCCTGCGGGGGAGAGGGGGGGTCAGATCGATGTGGCGGGGCGACACCGGCGTGACGGGACCGCCACCCCGGTGCGGGGGTGCGGGCGACAGGTTGCCACAGACCCCACAGGCTGGTACAATAAAGGGTACTATCGGGTATACGGGGTTCCAGCAGGAGGCGATGCAATGCTAGACGTTCATAATCCCTACGACATCCTACGACGGGATGTGTCTATCATCGTGCCCCAACCAGCCCTCATATCAAGCGGTCTCATAAATCCTGGTATACTTAGGCAGCCTACGAACCCAAGTACATCTGCCCAAGGAAATGCGTCTGACGGATGAGCAAGGGGAGGTATTGGAACGGCTTTGCCATTCCAGATGATAACTTTAACTGTGATGTGCAGAACAAAAATCCAGCGCAATAGACCCTGCATTAAGCGTGCATGTCAAAGGAGCAAGCACCCCCTCTGTACATTGGCCCTTGTCTAGAGGGTACCACAACCTGACAATGACCTTCTCCTAAGAGCGCGTTGAAAAAGTTCCTAATTTGTGCCTGGGCTAGGACAAGACTAGGCATGAGCAACGGACTTTTTCAACACGCTCTTAGGTGCTACGTACACAGGAGCAATCAAGCATGAATATGGAAGACCCTATCAAGACGGCTCTGGAAAATGCCGTCAACGTCGGCGATCTTGCGGGTCTCGTGACACTGGTTTGGCACGACAGCAAGGTGATCCAGACTGCGAACGTGGGGTGGCGAGATCAGGAAGCCAAGCTCCCGATGGAACGTAACACCTTGTTCCGCATTGCCTCGATGACGAAGCCGATAACCTCAATGGCCGCCCTCATGCTGTGCGAGGAAGGACGTTTCGCGCTGGACGAACCCATCACCCACTGGGCGCCCGAATTTTCCCAGATGCGCGTCCTCCGCTCCCCCACCGGTTCACTCGATCAGACGGATCCGGCTGATCGACCAATCACTTTTGAGGATTTGTTAACGCATCGTTCGGGCTTGACCTACGGTTCCTTGCACACGGGTCCCCTTGCCACCGCTTTCGATGTGGCATTGGGCAGTGATATTGATAGTGAATTGTCGCCTGACGAGTGGATTGCCAGACTGGCTGCCCTACCGCTGATCGACCAGCCAGGGGCGGGTTTCCATTATGGACATTCGACGGATTTGCTCGGATTCCTTATCGCCCGCATCGCAGGAATCCCGTTTGGCACCGTACTCAAGCAGCGAATATTCGAGCCCTTGGGGATGCAGGATACCGGTTTTATTGTTCCCCCTGAAAAGCGCGCCCGTCGAGCTACGATGTACGGGTTCACCGATACCGGCCACCTGACACCTCGCCCACGCGGAGTGCTGGCCTCGGGCCAGGCCGCTACATTGCTGAACGAGCGCCCTAATGATCTGGCCTATGTCTCAGGTGGGCAGGGCCTGTGGTCTACCGCGGATGACTATTTGACTTTTGCCCGGATGTTCTTAGGCGATGGCGCGGTGGACGGGGTGCGGTTGCTGCGGCCGGAGACGTTGGCGCTGATGATGACGAATCGTTTGACCGCCAGCCAACGGGCCAGGGCAACATTGCTGGGCTTCCCGGTCTTCCCGGCACACGGGTTTGGCATGGGTGTCGCCGTGGTGCTTGATCCCGAAAAGGCCGCCCCGATACACTGTCGTGGGGGGATCGGAACCGTGGGTTGGCCGGGAGCCTTTGGAGGCTGGTGGCAAGCCGATCCAACCAATGGATCGGCCATGATCTTGCTGGCCCAGAACATGATCGAGGTGCATCAATTCGCTCAAGGCATCGGTCTGGGCATCTACAGCACCATCACCGAGTTTCATAAACTCGCATCGGCTGCGCTGCATTAGCCAGATTTTGAAGCACAAAACTCGCGAAATCGATCCACTATTTATGCGACTGCTTGATGTTTAACAAGGCGATCACCCAGGCAACCTACATCATCAATGGACTCTAAGCACAGCGCGGAACGGGAGAGCAAACATTGGCAATTGGCGAGGGGGTGCGCGTGCATCCCACGGCGGAGGTGGCCGCAGGAGCCGAGATCGGGGCAGGGTCGCAGGTGTGGCACCAGGCGCAGGTGCGCGAAGGGGCGCGGCTGGGGCGGGGCTGCATCGTCGGCAAAGGCGCATACATTGATTTCGGCGTGCAGATCGGCGACAACGTGAAGATCCAGAACCGCGCCAGCGTCTATCATGGTGTGACGCTGGAAGACGGCGTGTTTGTCGGGCCGCACGTCGTGTTCACCAATGACAAGCGGCCCCGTGCGATCAATCCCGACGGCACGCGCAAAGGCGACAGCGATTGGACCGTGGGCCAGACGCGCGTATGCCAGGGTGCGGCCATCGGTGCGGGCGCGGTGCTGTTGCCCGACGTGACGGTGGGCCGCTGGGCGATGGTCGGCGCGAGCGCGCTGGTCACACATGATGTGCCCGCTTACGGCTTGGTGCTGGGACAGCCGGCGCGGCTAGTGGGCTACGTCTGTTCCTGCGGCGAACGGCTGCCCGGCGGCCTAGCCCCCGATCCCCTTGTCACCTGCACGGCCTGTGGGCAGCAGATCCGCATCGGAGCCACCCCATGAGCGCGCCCACCCTGTTACGCGCCGCTGTGATCGGCGCGGGAGCGATGGGCCGCAACCATTGCCGCGTCTACCGCGAACTGCCCGGCGTAGAATTGGTAGGCTTGGCCGATGCCGACCCCGGCACCGCCGAACGGGCCGGCAAGCAGTTCGGCGCGGCGCATTTCACCACGCCCGGCGCATTGCTCAACGCGACACAGCCCGATCTGGTAACAGTGGCCGTGCCGACGATGGCTCACTTGCCGGTCGCGCTGGAATGCTTGGCCCACGGCGCGCATCTGCTGGTCGAAAAACCCCTGGCTTTCACCGTCGCCGAAGGGCAGGCGATTATTGCGGCTGCCCAAGCCGCCGGGCGCGTGCTGGCGGTCGGCCATGTTGAACGCTACAATCCGGCGCTGACCGAACTTAAAGCGCGGCTTGATGCGGGCGCACTGGGCCGTGTCTTCCAGATGCACGCCCAACGCCTGGGTCCGTTCCCGGCGCGGGTGCGCGATGTGGGTGTAGTGGTGGATCTGGCGACCCACGATGTAGATATCATGCGCTACCTGAGCGGCTCCGAAGTGACCCGCGTCTATGCCGAGACCGCCCGCCGCATTCATACCGATCACGAAGACCTGCTCTCCGGCCTGCTGCGCTTCGCGGACGGCACCATCGGCGTGCTGGACATCAACTGGCTAACCCCCACCAAGATCCGTCAACTGACCATCACCGGCGAAAAGGGGATGTTCCAGGTCAACTACCTGAACCAGGATCTCTATTTCTATGAGAACGATTGGATCCACAGCCAGTGGGATGCGATTAGCGCGATCAGTGGGGTGAGCGAGGGCAATATGCTGCGCCTGCGCTTGGATCGCGCCGAACCGTTGCGCCGCGAATTGGAGCATTTTGTCGCCGCTGTGCGCGGGGAACCGGCCACCATCGTCTCCGGCGAAGACGGCCTGCGCGCGGTGGCGATCACCCAGCAGATCGTGCAGGCCGGCCTGACCGGACAAGTGATTACGTCGTGAGCGGTGGGCCGTGAGCCGTGGGCCGTGGGCGGTGAGCCGTGGGCGGTGGGCGGTGGACTGTGGGCCGTGCGTTGACCCGCTACTTTGGCGCAAAGCTATATCGCTAACAGGATGGGAACTGTGACTACAGACAGACAGATAAGCCGCACGCCGCACGCCGCACGCCGCACGCCGCAATATACGGTGGCTGTCGTTGGGCTGGGCAAGATCGGGCTGCCGCTGGCCGCGCAGTTTGCCGGGGCGGGAGCGCGAGTCATCGGGGCCGATGTGAATCCGGCGGTGGTTGCGGCGGTGAACGCGGGCGAGTGCCCGATTGTTGAAGAGCCGGGGCTGGCCGAGCGCGTCGCGGCAACGGTGGCGGCGGGACAGTTGACGGCAACCACCGACACAGCGGCCGCCGTGGCGCAAAGCAATGTCGTGCTGATCATCGTGCCGCTGCTGGTGGACAGCGATCATGCGCTTGACTACGGGATGGTGGACGCAGCGACCGCCGCAGTTGCCTGTGGCTTGCAGCCCGGCACGCTGGTGATTTACGAGACCACGCTGCCGGTGGGCACCACGCGCGAACGGCTGGGGCCGGCCCTGGCGGCCGGATCGGGGCTGACGCTGGGGCGCGATTTCCACCTCGCCTTCAGCCCGGAGCGCGTCTACAGCGGGCGCATTTTCCGCGACTTGGCGACCTACCCCAAAATCGTCGGCGGGCTGGACGCGGCGAGTACGGCAGCGGCGGTCGCCTTTTACGAGGCGACGCTGGGCGGGGCCACGGTGCAGGCGGTGCAAGATGCCGACACCGCCGAACTGGTCAAGCTGCTGGAAACGACGTATCGGGACGTGAACATCGCGCTGGCCGCCGAGTTTGCGCGCTATGCCGCAGGGCGCGGCCTGCCGGTAGACGAAGCGATTGCCGCCGCCAACACGCAGCCCTATTCGCATATCCACACCCCCGGCATCGGCGTGGGCGGACACTGCATCCCGGTCTACCCCTACTTCTTGATTGACAACGACGCGGCGGGCGATCTGACCCTGCCGCGCGCCGCCCGCCAGACCAACGATGGCATGGCGCGCTGGGCGCTGGATCGCCTCAGCCTGGCGCTCGGTGGCTTGGCCGGGCGGCGCGTGCTGATCCTGGGCTACAGCTATCGCGAAAATGTCAAAGAGAGCGCGTTTTCCGCCGCCAAAACGCTGATCCGCGAACTGCGCGCGGTTGGGGCCGTGCCGTTAATCGCGGACCCGCTCTACACGCCTGCCGAACTCGCCGCAACCGGAGCCGAGGCCGCCGACCTCGCCGATCTGCCGCCCGTCGAAGCCGTGATCTTGCAAGCGCCTCATCGCGCCTTCGCCGATCTCGATTGGACCGCCCTCGCCGCCGCCGGCTGCCGCGCCGTCCTCGATGGCCGCAACGCCCTCGCCCCCGCCGCCCGCGCCACGATCACGCAAGCTGGCATGGCGTATCTGGGCATTGGACGGTAGAGTGCTGAGTGCTGAGTGCTGAATGACGAGTAACAACTTAAACTGGAGGCTAAAGCTACAGCAGCGGAAAGGAATCCTGTCATTCTTCGCTGCGCTCAGAATCCGCTGCCACATGATTCCGTACACTGTTGCCGACGCGCTGCCACTAGAGTACGCCTGCGGTGGGGCGAGACACACCCCCCAACCGATTCTTCGCTGCGCTCAGAATGACAGGGATCTCTCTTGCAACTCACGGCTGAATCGTTACAATTACGAGTTTGGAACACATAGGCACAGGAATTATCAACGATTATGTCAAGCAAATCGAGCGATCAAACCGTAAACAATTCAACACTCAGAACTCAGAACTCAGAACTCCGCATCCTGCACGCGCCCAGCAATATCGCGGGCATCGCGGGGCTGTTGGCGCGGGCGCAGCGCGATTTGGGCTATGCGGCCACGTCGGTGGAGTACATTTCGCGGCGGCTGGCCTTCGAGACCGATGCGAGTCTGCACCTGGAAGCGCGGCGCGGGCCACTGGCGAAAGGCGCGGCAGTCGGTGGCTATGCGCTGGGTGCGCTGCGGCGCTATGATGTGTTTCATCTTTACTTCGGTAACACGCTGTTCCCCTGGCCGTGGCCCGACCTACCCCTGTTGCGGGCGCTGGGCAAACGCATCATCTTCCACTTCTGTGGCTGCGAGGTGCGAAGCCGGGCGGGCAATCTGGCGAAATACGCGATCAGCGGCTGCCACGACTGCGTGAGCCAAGTCTGCCGGGGCAAGCGCCACCCGCCACTGCATTGGGCCGATGCGGTGTTTGTCTCCACGCCTGATCTGTTGGAAGATGTGCCCGGCGCGACGCTAATGCCGGGGCCGATTGACCTCACGCGCTGGCCCGCCCGCCCGCCACGCAGCACGCCGCCCAGCGCCGCCGATCCGCTGCGTATCCTGCACGCGCCCACCGACCGCGAGATCAAAGGCACCACGTATGTGCTGGGAGCCGTCGAACAACTCAAAGCGGCGGGCTATCCGGTGGCTTTGCAGGTGCTGGAAGGCATCCCCGCCGCCGAGGTGCCCGCGTTTGTCGCCGGCGCCGACATCGTGGTGGACCAAGTGCTGATCGGCGCGTATGGCACGTTTTCGGTCGAGGCGATGGCGGTGGGTCGCCCGGTGGTCTGCCGCATCCGCGAGGATCTGCGCCCGCACTATGCGCCCGATCTGCCGGTGGTCAGTGCCGACCCGGCCACGATCTACCCTGTTTTGGAGCGGCTAGTGCAGGACTCGCAGGAACGCACCCAGCGCGGCGCAGCGGGGCCGGCCTATGTGGCGCGTGTCCACGAAATGCACCGGGTTGCGGAACAGGTGCTGCCGTATTATAGCAAGGAGCGACGGGCCGCATGACGCGCATCTTGATGATCACCCAGGATGTGGAGGTGACGCGGCGCATCTTGCAAGAGGCCCACGCCTTGCGCGCCGCCGGCTACGCCGTCCGCATCCTGACGCGCAGCGCGGACGCGACGGATCACGCGGGCATGGTGGAAGGCATCCCAACCGAGTGGGTGGCCGTGCGCGGGCGCGATGCGCGCTTCGGCTGGCTCTACCGGCTGGCGGGCGAGGCACACGGCAGCCAAGCGGCGGCGCTGTGGAGCGTGGTCAGTGGGCGGCACACCTTCACCCGCCGTGCCCTGCCTCGTGCGCTGGCCGCCCATGCCGACATCTACCATGCACACGACCTCAACAACCTGGAAGTGGCCTATCGCGCCGCGATCCGGCACGGCGCACGGCTGGTCTACGACGCGCATGAACTCTTCCCCGAAATCGCCAACCGCTGGATTCGCCTGAAACGCGAGGCATGGGGCGCGCTGGAAGGGCAACTCTTGCCCTTCGCCGACCTGAGCATCACGGTCAACGAGTTTATCGCCGAAGAAATGGCCCGCCGCTATCGCCAACCCGCCCCACTGGTCGTCTACAACTGCCCTGACCCGCCGCCCGACTTCGACCCGGCGGCGCGCCACGACCTCTTGCGCGCACGGCTGGGGCTGCCGGCAGAACGGCCTATCGTCCTTTACCAGGGCTGGATGGCCGAGGGACGCGGCCTGGAGAACTTGGTGCGCGCGGCGGGCGCGCTGGCCCGCAATGCCGCCGTGGTGTTCATGGGCTATGGGGAATATGAGGCCACGCTGCAACAACTCGCCGCCGGCGGGCCGGCGGATCGCGTCTACTTCCTGCCGCCAGTGCCCAGCCGCGCCGTGCTGGCCCACTGCGCCTCCGCCGATATTGGGGTCATCCCCTACCAGGCAGTGGACCTGAACAACTACTTCACCTCGCCCAACAAGCTGTTCGATTTCATCCAGGCCGGCGTACCGTTGGTCGCCAGCGACTTCCCCTTCCTGCGGAAAGTGATCGGCGGGCGCGACCTCGGCGTGGTGGCGCGGCTGGACAGCCCGGCCACCTACGCCGCCGCGATCAACGCCGTCCTCACCCGACCCGACGGCGGCGCGGCCCTGCGCGCCAATCTGCGCCAAGCCGCGCCCGACTTCACCTGGGCCGCCCAAGCGCGCAAACTGGTGGCGGGCTATGCCGGGATGCCCGCCACCGATCCTGGGTAAGCTGTCGGCGGGCGCTTAGAATTGCCCACCCACGCGGCCCGGATGGGTGGCCTCTTCCCACCAACCGATATAGCTCAACACGGGTTCGGGACGCGGATCAGTACAGATAAAGTCCCAACCCTGCGCCAGTTCATACCACTTAAAGCCATTGACCAACAGCCAGTTGACCGCCACCAGCGAACGGCTATCGCGGTATTTGGTGCCCACCGGCTGGACCTCAACCTGGGCAAAATAGCCGGTCAGCAGCGAGCGCCAGAGGGCCAGATCGGCCAGGAAGCGGTGGGTGGTATCCAGATGGGACGAATAGGTGCCCAGGTTGGGCAGGCGCAGGATCGCCCGCCCGGTCGGTTTCAGCACGCGATGGATCTCATCCAGCACCCGCGCCGGCGCGTCAAAATGCTCCAAGAGGCAACTGGCATAGACTTCATCGGCCACCGCTGCGGCAATCGGCAATGCCTGAGCATCGGCCACGAGTGCCGTAGCCGGCGTGGGTCGGGCATCAATACCAAAGCAGCCGGGCCGCTGCACGCTACCGCAGCCCAAGTCGAGTTTGATCGGGGCCGTGCCGCCGGAGCCGGCCAGCGCCCGTCGCCCCGATACGGTATCTAAGAGCGCCGCCACCAATTCGGTCTCACGCCGCCGCAGCGGGTAGGTCTCCACAATACGGCGGCGGAATGCCCGACGCTGGGCCGGAGTAACCACCCGGCAGCGCTGGACAGCGCGGGCCAGAGCTTGTGGATCGTCCAGCGGGATATATTCCCACAAGCCGCCGGTGACTTCGGGGAGCGAAAACCGTTGCGTGACCAGAGGCACGGTGCCACAAGCCATCGCTTCGGCCACAGCAATGCCAAAGCCTTCATGCACGGAGGCTTGCACATAGCAGTTTGCGCGTTGATAGAGGTCGCGTAGTTCCTCGGCGGAGACAAAACGCTCCACAAATTCGACGTTGGGCGGCGCAAGGGCACGTAACTGGGCGATAGAACCGTCGGGTGAACGCCCCACCAGCACGAAGTGCGTCTCCGGCGCATAGCGGGCCGCCTCGACAAAGGTCCGTAGCCCCTTTTGCCGGATCGCAACCGCCGTCACCGGCGACACGGTCACCGCCAGCGGTTCCCGTGGGCGCGCCGGTGCGGGGCGGAAAAACTGGACATCCACGCCCGGATACAGCACGGCGACTCGGCGCGGGCGGCCATATTTCCTGACCTGCCGCGCCGATTGCTGCGAAAACGGCAGCACGACATCGGCCAGCGCCAGCGTCGGGCGTAGGAGCAGGCGGAACAGCGGGAAGCGCAACGCCCCGAAGCCGATGCTGGGCATACTCACAATGTCATAGCCGCCGGTGATGAAGCCCACTTTGATGCCTAGCAGCTTCGCCAGCAGGGTCAGGGCCAACGCATAGCTCGGCACAATAAACCAACACAGCAGCAGATCGGGCCGGTTCAACAACAGGCGACGCACCACCCCCAGCAACAAGCGGCGTTTACCGCGCGTATGAACGATCTGGTCGAGATCGAAGTGGCGGTCCAACAGATCCACATCGGCCTGCATAAAAGCCGCCGGCGCGTAGGGGAGTATCAGTAAGACCCTGAGCAAAGGCAGGGCGTGCGCCGGCGGGGCAGCATCATGCGTCATCAAATCTCCTTTTGTTGCGGTGGCTGCCCCGCAGGCGGGCGGGCCTAGCCGTTGGTTGCGGCTCTGCGGCGAATTTGCAGGAGCGCCGCCTGCAACACCCGCGCGTAATCGCGGAAATCTGCGCCGGTGGGCAGCAACACCTGGCGCAGCGGCAGGCCCGTCGCCCGCACAAACACGCCGAGGGTGCCCGCCAGCGCCAGCCAATAGGTGAGCGTCGAGGCCACCGCCGCGCCCACAATGCCGTAGGTCAGGATCAGTCCCAAATAGAGGGGGATGCTGACCAATAATTGCGCCCAACTGATCAGCGACAGCAAACCGGGTCGCCCCATGGGACCGAGGATATAGTTGTTGACCACGCTCATCACGGCAAAGCCGGGGGTGCCGATCAACAGCAGGATCAACGGCAACACCATCGGCGTGAATGCTGCCGGGTACAACAGGGGAATCAGCCACGGGCTGACCAGGGCAAAGGGTAGGGCCAAGCTGACCATCAGCAACAGGGCGGTGCGGCTGATCTTGGCCGTCAGCAAGGCGGACTCGGCGGGTGGCAGGCGCATGATCGTGCCTAACGAGGACGCATAAATCGCGTTAAACGGCACCCAGAGCTTTTCGGCCAGCGACGTTGCTAGGGTGTAAATCCCGACCCCACTGACCCCCACTAAGCTGCTGACAGCGTAAACATCGAAGCGCAAAAACAACTGATGCGCCACATGGGCACCGTGGGTCCGCAGCCCGAAAGTGAGCAGATCGCGGAACACCACGCGCGACGGCGGCCAGGCAAACGGGTCGATCCGCGCCGCCAGGACCACAGCGGCGATCAGGTTGGCCGTGGAACTCACCACCCAAACCGCCAGAAAGCCCGCAATGCCGCCGTGTAAGCCACCGACCACCAGGAGCATCCCCGCCGCATTGCCCACGTTGACGGCGAGATTCAGCTTATTCATGGTCAGGACGTGGTCGGACCCCAACATGATAAAGGTCCAATAGACTTGGTAGATCGTGGAGGGAATAAGGAGCAAGGTAATGAGGAGTTGCCCATAGGTGATTTGCGGAAACAGGATCGCGCCCCAAACAAGATAGACGGCACTGGCTGCGCCAAAGCAAAGGATGCCCATGCCCCCGGCGATGAGCAACGCGGCGGTGTTCACTTCGCCCAGCCGATAACGGTTTTGGCCCAACAACGCGCTACACGCCGCCCACAGGCTCAGGTGGGCCACGTTTGCCAGCAGCACATTGGTTGTCACCAGGATGACATAGACCCCGCGCCCTTGCGGGCCGAGGCTGTACGCCAGCACAATGCTAACGAGGAACCCCAGCGCAAAAACCGTCAAATCGGTTGCCAAGCCGATCAACGTGTTGCGGCCAATGCCCATCTACCGGTTGCCGTTCATGCAGGGTTCATACATAACGGCTATTATACCACTTTCCCGCCAACAGTCCTCGCACCCAACCGCTGAGGCCAGGGCTTATGCGTTCTTGCGTCGGCTTTATGAGCTGAGGTAGGATGGGCCGGACTGTGGGAGCGGCCTCCTAGCCGCGATGGGTCAGCCGCACCGCGATCTACCTCGCGGCCTCGCCCACCGTGCGGTAAGGCAGCCCCATCGCGGCTAGGAGGCCGCTCCCACAGTCCGACTCATTCCGCTCCCTAAGCCCGCAGACGTGAGAACGC
>JALYUO010000435.1 GCA_030853735.1 Chloroflexota bacterium | reverse complement strand
CGATCCCGGCCCTTGATGCGGCGCTGGCCGCGCAGGGCTATATCGCCGGGCATCCGTTGGCGACCGCCCTCTACCTGAGTTGGCGCTTGCCCAAGCCGTTGTTCCTCGAAGGCGAAGCGGGGGTAGGCAAGACCGCCGTCGCCCGCACGCTGGCCGCGCTGGCCGGCACACCGCTGATCCGGCTGCAATGCTACGAAGGGCTGGACATTTCCACCGCCGTGTATGAGTGGAACTATGCCCGCCAGATGATGCAGATCCGACTGTTGGAAGCCGGCGGACAGAACGCCACGCTCGACACAGCGCACCTGTTCGGGCCGGAGTTTCTGATCCAGCGCCCGCTGCTGGCCGCCGTCACCTACCCCGGTCCGGGGCGGCCGGTGTTGCTGATTGACGAACTGGACCGCGCCGACGAAGAGTTTGAGGCGTTCTTGCTCGAATTGCTGGCCGATTTCCAGGTGACGGTGCCCGAAGTCGGCACCTTCCACGCCACCCAACCGCCCGCCGTGATCATCACCAGCAACCGCACGCGCGAAATCCACGATGCGCTACGGCGGCGCTGTGTCTACCACTGGATTGACTACCCGACCCCCGACAAAGAACTGGCCGTCCTCGCCACGCGCCTGCCCCATCTGCCCGCCGCTCTCGCCGCCCGCATCGTCGCGCTCGTGCAGGAGCTACGCCACCGCGATCTCTACAAACTACCTGGCCTCGCCGAAACGCTGGACTGGGCCGCCGCCTTGCTGGCGATTGAGCAACAAACCCTGACCGTGGATATAGTCCGCGACACGCTCGGCGTGCTGCTCAAACACCAAGAGGATATTGAGCGCGTGCAGGCTGATTTGGCTGCGCTCATTGGGCAGGCCGAGGTCGCGGCACGGGTGCTGTGAAGGAGGCGGACTACGACTGTGTTGAACCAGTCGCAATGGACGAGCTATCAATCCAAACCCTACGCGCAAAGCGGATCACAGTTGTCCGCTTTCGGTGCTATGCGGTAAGCAAACACGAAGCGGGAGCATAACCGATGGCTGAACCGAACCCGACGAGTCTTCCGATGTATGAGGGTTGGGAGAATTATCAACAATTGCTGATCCAGGCAATCGCGCCACTCACGCTGGAGCAATTAGCATTGCGCTGCGGAGAGCGGTTACGTTCTATTGGCGAGAACGCCGCCCATATCGTCGGCGCGCGGGCAGGCTGGGTCTATTACGTTTTGCGACGGGAAGATGCGGGTTTGCTACCGTTGACGGAGTGGCAGGGCCGCCCGGATCAGCCTGCTCAGTCCGCCGCCGAAATAGTCGAGGGCTTGCGGATCACCTGGAAAAGCATCGAAGATGCCCTGAAGGCGTGGTCGCCCGCCGACCTGGAAGAACTCGTCCATGACACCGACGAGCAGGGCAATGATTACACCGTAACTCGGCGCTGGGTGATCTGGCACCTGATCGAACACGACACGCACCATGGCGGCGAACTATCGTTCTCGCTGGGGATCGCCGGTTTGCCAGGGATCGCGCTTTAGTCTACTTGGCGAAACAATTCATAGTGAGGAATTTCCCAGCCCCCTCTGTGCAGGGATGCTAAGGGAGGGAAATCCCATTGAGGAGCAACCCATGGAGTTAGCTGAAGCGATCAAGACTTTCCGCGCCGTGCGCCAGTTCACCGACCAACCGTTGGCTGATGAGGCGATACACGCCATCCTGAATGCCGGGCGGCGCGCCCAGAGCGCGAAAAACACACAAGCCTGGCTATTTGTGGCGGTACGCAAGCGCGAAACGTTGCAAGCCCTGGCTGGGTGTGGCCCCTTTGCCGGGCATCTGGCCGGCGCGGCGCTGGGCGTGGCGCTGGTCGCGCCCACCGAAAACACCTACGATCTGGGGCAAGCCACCGCCTATATGCAACTGCGCGCCTGGGAGCTAGGGGTTGGCTCTTGCATCGCATCCATGTATGATCAGGATAAGGCCCGATCTATTCTGGGCGTGCCGGCCGATCAGTTTTTCCGCATCGCCATTTCGTTTGGCTACCCCTTGCCGGACGCACCCCGGCCCACCGGTATAAGCCTGGGGCGCAAGCCGCTCGAAGACGTGGTGCGTTGGGAACAGTTCTAGTATAGGTATGCCACCAGCCACACTAGGCGACCAGCAGATCCGCCGCTGGGTAGCGTTTGGCCGCTTGTTGCGGCGCAACGGCGTGGTCCTCACTGCCGGGCAGGTGCGTGATCTGCTGCAGGTGTTAGGGGAACCCACTTGGGATTGGAGCGACCGCGAGACGATGTATTTGGTGGCGCGGTCGTTACTGTGTGGTCACCACGACGACTGGCCGCGCTTCGACGTGATCTTTCGCCAGTTCTGGGGCCGCACGCGCCAGATGATCATCCCTTCGGACTCTGCCGCCCCGCGCCCCGAAACGCAAGGTGACTCGTCGGCCCCACCACTCGGTGGGCAAACCACCAAGCCGGACGCACCGCCCGTGACTGTGGAGCGCTGGACCGCGTTTGACGCGCCGGATACTGCCGGCAGCCTCCTGGACGATGCGCCGCCGCCAGAGCGCGTGTTGTTGTATAGCGCCGACGAAGTGCTGCGTCGCCGAGACTTCGCGGATTTTACGGATGAGGAGATCAGCCACGCTCGTGCCCTCATGGCCGGGTGGCGCTGGCAGCCGGGGGAGCGTCGCACGCGCCGCTTGGCTGCCGCCCGGCGGGGTCGCCGGCTGCACATCGGCCCGACCC